>NZ_JAHXPU010000010.1:0-2300 GCF_047308185.1 Pantoea sp. B65 | reverse complement strand
TCCTCGCGCAGTTTTTGTCCGGCGGCGGACCAGCTGAGGTTTTTCACGATCACCTGTTCCGCTGCGCCCTGCAGCGTCAGCCAGCAGCCCTTCAGCTGCCCGGCGATATCGTATGCCCGGCGCTGGCTGTTGCCCATGGCGTCCGTGCTGCTGAGCACGCTGCCGCTGGCGTCTGCGCTGCTGCGGCTGGTGAACCGCTCAGTCTCCAGCAGATCCTGCCAGGCGGATTCATCACCCTGCCAGTCAGCTTCGCGCGTTTCCGCCAGCAGCTGGCGGCTGACGGCTGACGGCGTGCCGGTCAGGGCGATACTGTCGGTCCGGCTGAGTCCGGCGCTGTCATAATGGCGCACCGGCTGACCGGCCAGATTAAATGCCTTGTCCGCCGCGCTGTCAGCGGCCCAGACAAAGCGTTCGCTGATCCGTGCGGTCTGACCGGCGGGCTGTTCGGTGACCGTCAGCGGGCGGCCGGGCAGGGTATTCGCCTCATACAGCCAGCGGTGCGTGGTGCCGGTGGCGGAGATAGCCAGATGCGGACGCCCGGCAATATCCCTCAGCGCAATGCGGGTGCCGGCATCGACACTGTCGGTGCGCAGACTGTCGCCGTGAAGTGCGGGCAGCCAGCGAAAGTTAGGGTTCAGCGTTTCGTCAGTCTGCTGCCGGCTATACAGGCGCGGGTCGATGCTGCCGATGATTTGAGCGCGGGCATTATAGTTATTGCGGGTAATCCGCTCATCGGTCACGGCGGCGGAGTCCGGGTGGCGGTGATAGCGGAGCATGCGCACCGCCAGCCCGCGGTTATCGGTGACCGTGATCTGCGGCGTATTGCGGTACAAGCTGAGAGCAGTACTGTTCATTGTAGACTCCTGAAAGTCAGACCAAAAAAGAGCAACTGAGAAAGCGAATGATTTGTTATATTTTCAATTTCTGTATTTCAGAAATCTCTGAAGCTATAATTATAACGGGCGCGCGCAACTTTAATGGCGGCCCATCCGACAGTGTCGGGATTCCTTGCCGCGCTGGACTGTCGGTAATAAATATATTTATTGAATAGTTCGGCGCTCTCAGCGTCAGTAAGCGTCTGGCCTGTTATCGCCCGCACGTTGTCAGCTATTTCTTCGATATCAAAAAAATAATTTATGCTTTTTGCATGAGTGCCCATTGCTAATACTTCTTGTGAGTTTTCCTCATGGGTACTGCCGCCAAGATACCACGAATCATAAGTGCCGGCGCCAGTAAAATGTAAACCAATACGGGTATCGGTGACCGTTTCCATATGACTAAATTCATGAATCATTGTCATTGTTCTTTGATTTTGCGTGTAATTGAAAAACTCTTCAAAAATGATAACAGCACCCTCATCCGAAATTGCCTGAGCTACTGCGCCAGGGAAACGCCTTGAATTACTGAACTGCACAATTCTTGATTTTTTAATATGAGGGAGATCGAAAATTTCTAATGCGTTATGTGTCTCCTTCCAGACCCGGACGATTGATGAAAATGGCACCGGTTCCGCTTTACCTATAAAGGGTTCAAGTATTTTAGCTGTTTCAGCCGGATGGTTTTCAGCCATAAAGAGCGCATACTCAAGGGTTTTTTTTGCATTTGTTATCGCATTTTCAACCATAAGACCCTGAGTATAATTTCGTTTATACATATGCGTCAGATTTTGTGAAAGAATATTTGATAAATGCAATTTAGCTTTCGGGAATATGCTTTCCTGAAACAGACGTTGGTCTGTATCAGGGTGCCAACGAATTCTGACTAAGCCATTAGGATCACGATAACTGACCGGGTTATTCCTTACCATCTGGTACAGGTTTAACCCGTCAGTCGCCCCGGCCGGATCGGCGCTCAGCCAGCGCCCGGCCCAGCACTGATAATAACGGTAACCGTAGTAATACAGCCCGCTGGCATCACGCTCCTTGCCGCTGTAGCGGCGGGTTTTATACTCCGCTTCCGCCTGACTTCTTGCCGTGCGGATCGCCGTACCGCCATACGGGTAATACTCCTCCTGACTGATTAACTCACCCTGTGCATCCACTTCCAGCCCGCTGCTGCCGGTGAGGTTATCGTAGCTGTAGCGCAGCGAGTTATTGCTGATACCGGCGGGCAGTCCGCTGTGCCAGTGCAGCAGCCGCACCTGCGCCGCACCGGCTTCACCGGCGGTGAGGGTGTGCAGCTCCGCCTTCAGGGTTTCGCCAGTATGGCTGGTGTGCCGCTCAAGGCCGGGTAAATAGGTTACCCTCTGCGTCTGCAGGCTGTTGCCGCTCTGGCGGCGGCTGACTTTACTGATACGCATG
>NZ_JAHXPU010000009.1:0-58266 GCF_047308185.1 Pantoea sp. B65 | reverse complement strand
CCCAGTATTAGATACAACCTTCAGTTAGTAATGTCGGTTGGTTTTTCTTCATGTTTCCCGTTTCGCCAGCATGCTGCAAATTCAAACGGCGTCTGGTAATTCAGCGATGAATGAGGTCTGGACTCGTTATAGTCCTGCCGCCAGTCACTAATGATTTTCCGGGCATGAAGAATATCGCTGAACCAGTGCTCATTCAGACATTCATCGCGAAAGCGTCCGTTAAAACTCTCAATAAACCCGTTCTGTGTTGGCTTACCCGGCTGGATGAGTCGCAGTTCTACGCCATGCTCAAAAGCCCACTGATCGAGCGCACGGCAGGTAAACTCCGGGCCCTGATCGGTTCTTATCGTTGCCGGATAGCCACGAAACAGCGCGATGCCGTCCAGAATACGCGCGACCTGAACGCCTGAAATACCGAAAGCAGCGGTGATCGTCAGACACTCCTTCGTGAAATCATCCACGCAGGTCAGGCACTTAATCCGGCGGCCGCTGGCAAGTGCATCCATGACAAAATCCATCGACCATGTCAGGTTCGGCGCATCCGGGCGGAGAAGCGGAAGCCGCTCAGTCGCCAGACCCTTACGGCGTCGCCTGCGTTTTACACCCAGACCGTTAAGATGATAGATGCGGTAAACCCGCTTGTGGTTGACGTGAATGCCCTCCCGACGCAATAACTGCCAGATGCGCCGGTAACCAAACCGGCGACGTTCAAGTGCCAGCTCTGTGATACGCAGAGATAGCTGCGCGTCAGCAGCCGGACGCTGAGCCGAATAACGGCAGGTTGAAAGGGACAGACCAGCCAGCCTGCAGGCACGGCGTTGCGACAGACCCGTTGTCTCACACATGACTTCCACGGCTTCCCGCTTCTGGTCTGTCGTCAGAACTTTCGGCCCAGAGCCACCTGAAGCGCCTCCTTATCCAGCATGGCTTCAGCGAGCAGCTTCTTGAGGCGGGCATTCTCCTCTTCAAGTGACTTGAGCCGCTTCACTTCGGGGACTTCCATGCCGCCAAACTTCTTGCGCCAGGTGTAGAAGGTAGCGTCTGAAATAGCATGCTTGCGGCAGAGTTCCCGGGCCGAAACCCCGGCTTCGGCCTCGCGGAGAATACTGATGATCTGTTCGTCGGAAAATCGTTTCTTCATGGGGATGTCCTCATGTGACTTATGAAGACATTACTAACATCGCGGTGTATTAATCAACGGGGAGCAGGTCAATCGGTAGATCCGGTAAACCCGTTTTGCATTCCACAGTAATCCTGCCTGGCGTAACTTATTGAACATGAGGCCAAAACCATAAGCCGGATACTGATGCGCCAATTTTTGCAGTGCCCCGACCACGGGCAGATCCCGTGCCGTGTTCGGGGAATAATGCAACAGGCTTCGACTTATACCAATAATCCGGCACCCGCGTCGTTCGCTGGTCTGATGTTCCGTCATGACGTAACGCACCCACTCACGCTTTTCGGGCACCGCTAAAGTTTTTTTGAAACAATATCCTTAAGAATTTCATGATCTAAGCTCAGGGAGGCATACATCTGCTTTAATCGGCGGTTTTCCTCTTCCAGCTCTTTCATTCGTTTGATATCAGAGGACTCCATACCGCCGTATTTAGATTTCCAGTTGTAATAGCTGGCTTCCGACACGCCGTTTTCGCGGCACACATCCTTAACATGCCGACCCCCTTCAACTTCTTTTAGAACTCGCAGGATCTGAGTTTCAGTGAAACGCGCTTTCTTCATGATGAGCCTCCTTTGGTTGTATTTTAACCAGAGAACTCTAACAAGCAGTAAGACTAAATTCAGGGGGGACTACAACCCCACCTACAGTAATTTTAGTATTTTAAAACTGTGATGCAGGTAATGTTGAAAAATGTGTATTGCCATTAATTACAGGATAAAAAGTTAACGAATTATCACTATATTCTATTCCTGTTGCGGTTTTTCTTTCAATCATAGTTATTGGTTCAGATATTTGAACGCATCCAGTTTTTGTATTTTGAGTTTTAACTCTATATATTCCTACTGGGATTTTTTCGAGGACAGCATAATTGCCTGCTGGTATAAAAACATCTCGTAAGAATTTTGAAGTGTTTTTATCTTCTTCAAATGTGAATCTAACATATATGTCTTCATTGTTTTGGGTGTTATCTAATGTTAGAGATGATAATCCATTGCGTCGATCTTTTTGATTGAAGATAGTTGAAGAAACAGGCCATTTTATATTTTGTATAGATGAATCACATACATTTATGCTGTTAATTAAATTTTTTGGTTTTGATGGTGCGGTAATCTGTGTGTTATCATTTTTACTATCCGTTAAGCTAACGGATGTTTTATATATACCGCTTATTATTGCGTATACAACAAACCCTATAACACAGAAACCCAACCCTAACCTTAGTAATGAAAATATAGAAAATATAAGATCAATTATTTTGGTTATTAATGATTTTTTATCCTTTTTCACTTCTTGTGTTGGTGTTGGTGCGTTCTGTTTTAATGTTGCTTCAGCTCTTTCTCTCCATGTTTCTTTTATAATCCAAGAGTCATGCTCCTTTCTTTTTTGCGGGTCACTTAAAATCTCATATGATGAGTTAATAATTTTCATTATTCTGGCAGCATCAGGATTATCTTTATTTACATCTGGATGATATTTTTTCGCCAATGAACGATAAGCTGCTTGTATTACCTCTATTGGAGCATCTTTTGAAACTTTTAGATTATCGTAATGTGTTCTCATTTTTTTTTAATCTATATTTATAAAGCGATATGATTCTTTATATCATAAGTTATGTGATCTTTTCCATTACAATCACATAACCATATGATCTAAAAAGTTATTTATGAGATTTCTTCATTGAAAATTCAAAAGGCATGATATGTTTATCTTTATTCGCATCCAAATAATCAGCCCACCATTGAAGCATAAATCTACGTTGCATAATATGTTTTGCTTTGTGAGTATAAGCCGCTCGAGCGTTATTTTTCTCTTTGTGGCTCATTTGTCTTTCTATAGCGTCTTCAGTCCATATACCTGATTCAACTAAGCTACTACAAGCCATCGAGCGGAAACCGTGTCCTCATATATCCTTTTGAGTGTCATAGCCCATAAGTCGCAATGCTTTATTAACCGTATTTTCGCTCATTGGTTTACGATAATTATGACAGCCGATAAATATCAAACCCTCACCATTGCTAATATCATAACTAATCTCTTTTAGCTCTTTTAATATTTCAATTGACTGATGACTTAATGGCACATAATGAGATATACGCATTTTAGAACCTCGTTCAGAAAATCTAACGTCCTCGATCTCGTCTCTTTCTTGCGGAATAACCCATAAGGCATTTTTAAAATCTATTTCAGGCCATCTGGCAAAGCGTAGTTCACTCGACCGAATGAAAACTAATAAAGTGAGTTTTAAAGCTAATACAGTGAGTCTACGGCCTTTATACGCATCTATACGACTCAAAAGATCAGGTATCTGCTCAAGTTCAAGCGCTGGGTAATGCGTTCTTTTAGGTGTAATTAATGTGCTGCCAAGTTCATTAGCGGGATTATGGGTAATCATATCTTCTTGGACAGCATAACGCATGATAGCGGTAATACGCTGTTTCAGACATGAAGCTGTTTCGTGCTGACCTTTGGCCTCAATTTTACGCAGAGGAAGAAGCAGATCACGAGTGGTTAGTTTCGTAATATCTCTTGAGCCAAGAGCCGGGAAAAGATGATTGATAAGACTGTTTAGAATCCGTTCGCTGTGTTGAGGTATCCACCGCTCACTGACAGACATTTTTTTGTGCCAATCCCGCGCCACAGCCTCAAACGTAAAATCTCCGCGCTCCTCAGCTTTTACAGCCTTTTTTTGCTGCAACGGGTCAACACCATTGGCTAACAGAGATTTCATCGCTAAGAGGCTTGTACGAGCTTCTGAGAGCGATACAGAAGGGTAGGTGCCAATTGAGAAGACTTTTTGTTTACCATCGAAGCGGTAAGCAGCTTGCCAGTATTTGGAACCATTCGGATGTACCAGCAGATAAAGCCCCTTACCATCTGATAGCTTGATCTGTTTGTCGGAAGGCTTAGCGTTTTTTACAGCAATATCAGTTAAGCGCATAGCAAGCCTCCTGTGCAAATGTTGGTAAAAATTCCATCGAACTGAGATTACCAACATTCTTACCAACAAATAGGGGGGCGCTGGCAGTAGATTTTAACGGACAGTAGTAGACAACCAGGAGGGAATAACTTGTTGACTTTATAAAGCAAAACGGACGTCAGTAGACGTCCGTTTCTAAATGAGTGGTGCCCGGACTCGGAATCGAACCAAGGATTCGTTTCTACGACGACGAAATCACCCAATAACAGTAAGTTACCTTTACGCTTCGATTCCGAATGTACCACCATTTTGTACCACTCTCAATTGTTCCGGGTGGTAAATTGATCGGCCTGGCTAAGATGTTTTGGCCTTTTTGTGAATCCTTTCATATTTTAACGCCAGGTTATAACGATCAGCTTCACCGACAACGGTTCACACTTGGTGGCCTGATTTCTTGTTCATCAACGTGTTCACGAGGTATCCTTGGCGTTAATCTTTTCCTTTCAGTAGTAAGCCTAATGACAACTAATATCTCTTCTCTTGCCAGTCTTATCTGGTCCGTTGCCGATCTTCTTCGCGGTGATTTCAAGCAATCCCAGTATGGTCGCATCATCCTGCCTTTTACCATACTTCGTCGGCTCGAATGTGTGCTTGCTCTGACCAAGACCCAGGTGCTGGCTACGGTCGAAAGCACGAAGGCCCTTCCAGATATAGCGAAAGAGAAATTGTTGCTTAATGCAGCCGGACAAGCCTTCTATAACAGCTCTCCGTTAGAGTTGGGTAAGCTGGGTGAGACTCACGTTGGTGATAACCTGGACGCCTACGTGCGGGCCTTCTCGAAGGATGCCCGTGAGATATTCGAACACTTCGGCTTCGATAGCAGTATCACACTGCTGGAAGACGCCGACCTGCTTTATAAGGTGGTCCGCTCTTTTGCTACCGTTGACCTCTCCCCTGAAGCGGTCGATAACTACCATATGGGTCTGGTGTTTGAGGAATTAATCCGCCGCTTTGCGGAAAGTTCGAACGAGACGGCTGGGGAACACTTTACCCCCCGTGATATTGTACGTCTGACGACTTCTCTGGTCTTCGCCGGAGATGATGAGGCTCTGACCAAGCCCGGTATCGTCCGCTCCATCTATGACCCAACGGCGGGTACAGGCGGTTTTCTGTCCTGCGGGATGGAATACCTGCATGAACTGAACCCGGCTGCCCGTCTTGCCACCTTCGGCCAGGAGCTCAATCCTGAGTCCTACGCTATCTGTAAAGCCGATATGCTGATAAAGGGGCAGGATATCAGCAATATTAAACTCGGTAATACGCTCTCTGATGACCAGTTGCGGTTCAATCGCTTCGACTATTGCTTGTCGAACCCCCCTTTCGGCGTGGACTGGAAGAAGGTCGAAAAGCAGGTGCGGACCGAAGCTGACACTCAGGGCTTCAATGGACGTTTCGGGCCCGGACTGCCCCGTGTGTCCGATGGTTCACTGCTGTTCCTGATGCACCTCATCTCTAAAATGCAACAGCCAAGCGATGACTGTGTGGGCTCACGTATCGGCATCATCCTCAATGGCTCGCCGCTCTTTACTGGTTCTGCTGGCAGTGGTGAGAGTGAGATCCGCCGCTATATTCTGGAGCACGATCTGCTCGATGCTCTTGTAGCCCTGCCCACCGATATGTTCTACAACACCGGTATCGCAACCTATATCTGGGTGCTATCGAATCACAAGCCAGCAGAACGTAAGGGTAAGGTACTGCTGATTAATGCCAGCGATATGCACACCCCGATGCGTAAATCCCTAGGGAGTAAGCGTAAACGGCTAAGCGATGAGGCACTGGCTGAAATTGTCAGCCTCTATAGCCGTTACGAAGAAAGTCCTATCGCCAAGATTTTTCCGACCACTGCCTTTGGTTATCGCCGTCTGACCGTTGAGCGACCGCTGAAACTGGCGTTCTACCTGCATGATGCTGAACGACTGGCGAGCCTGCAAGCCGATAAGGGCTGGGCTAAACTCGATGGCACCCTGCAAGCGGCTATTCTGGCAGCACTGGCGAGCTTTACCGAAGATAAGCTGCTCTCTCGTGACAAGTTTAAGAAGCAATTCACTAAAGCTCTGGGGGACGTAAAATTACCTGTTACTGCCTTTAAGCTGTTGGTCAGTAATCTGGCAGAACAAGATGATGCCGCTGAGGTGTGCAAAACCAAAGGTGTACCAGAGGCCAATCCTGACCTGCGGGATAACGAGAATGTTCCACTCGGCGAGGATATCCATGAGTATTTAAAACGTGAAGTTCTGCCCCATGTACCGGACGCGTGGATTGATACCGCTAAGACTGACCCGCTGGACGGCCAAATAGGAATTGTCGGTTATGAAATTCCCTTTAACCGCCACTTTTACCAGTACCAGCCACCTCGTGACTTGGCGACCATCGATGCCGATCTTGATGCCGTCGCCCGTGAGATTATGCAACTGCTGGCGGAGGTGCATTCATGAGCACTTTGGAACAAGTGGAAGTCATGGATAAATACCAGCCGTATCTTGAATATAAGGAATCAGGGATTGCGTGGCTTAGAGGGATTCCTGTCGACTGGGATAAACTTACGTTAAAGTACGCACTTGAAAGAACTATTACAGACGGACCTCATGAAACACCTGTATTTATTGATCAAGGTGTACCATTTATGTCTGTAGACTCAATTCAAAACAACCAGTTGGTGTTTGATGGATGTAGATATATTTCCAAGGAAGACCATAAGCGATTTGCCAAAAAGTGTTTACCTAAACGTGGTGATCTCCTGCTTGGTAAAGCTGCATCTGTTGGAAAAATCGCCCATGTTACAACTGACCAAGAGTTTAATGTGTGGTCACCTCTTGCTGTTATACGTGTTAATCCTAACAAATATGACAGTCGATTCCTTTATTACTGTTTTCAGTCATTACTGTTGCAGTACCAGTGCCAAATAAAAAGCAACTCTAACACTCAAGCTAATTTAGGTATGGGGGATATATCTAACCTTCAATTCGTAGCTCCAACATTATTATTACAACGCACCATTGCCGCCTTTCTCGACTATGAAACCGCCCGGATTGACCGGCTGATTGCCCAGCAGCAGCGGCTGATTGAACTGCTCAAAGAGAAGCGGCAGGCGGTAATCTCCCACGCTGTCACCAAGGGTATTAACCCCGATGCCCCTATGAAAGAGTCCGGCGTCGAGTGGCTTGGACAGGTGCCGGAGCATTGGTCATCTACTCGAATTGGATGGTGTTGCCAAATTGGAAATGGCTGTACTCCCAGTAGAGATAAGCCGGAATACTGGTCTGAAGGAACTTATCCTTGGTTGAATAGCAGCAAGGTTAACGATTTGGAAATTGTGGCCGCAGATCAGTTTGTGACTAAAACCGCCTTGAGTGCATGTAGTTTACCAATAGTTCCTGCTGGTAGCATAGTTATGGCTATTACTGGCGAGGGGAAAACTCGCGGGTCGGTTGCCATCACCTTTATTGAAGCAACGCTTAGTCAGCATCTGTCATTCATGACGGTTACATCTTGCAATGTTCTGCCAGACTATTTGCTTTTGTGGCTAGAAAGTCAGTACCAGAAGATCAGGTTTGAGTCTGAGGGATGGGGAAGTACCAAAGCGGCGATAACATGTAGCGATATTAAAGCATATCCGCTTCCTGAACCGCCTTTGGATGAACAGTTACGAATTGTTAACTATGTAAAGGAAAAGAAACTGCGGTTTGGAAAACTCATTGAACGATCCGAGTACATGGTTACACAACTGAGGGATCGTCGCACCGCCCTAATATCCGCAGCCGTGACAGGAAAGATTGACCTACGGGGATGGACCCAGCCTGGCGAGGTGGCTGCATGAGTGATATCAAGCTATTTCGTTATAGCCCGCAAGGCGTGGCTGAACTGGAAAGCAAGGCGGCAGTGGTTGAAAAGCAGTTGCAGGCCCTTATCGAGCAGAAGATGGAAGTATACCGTATCGAATTATGCCGGGAGTGGAATGCCACATATTGAGGAGGGGATAAGATGACAGCTCTCACATTGGTTGAACGGTTGACTAAACTCGCTGCGGCTCACCATGAGGTGATAGTGCTGTGGCTCTATGGTTCACAGGCTAAGGGTAACGCAGGCCCTGCGAGCGACTGGGATCTGGCGGTCGCCTTCAATCCAGTGAATCTGGCTGACCCACTAGACAACCGGTTGCGACCTGAACTGTTGGCTCTCGACTGGCAGCAAGCACTTGGACTGCCAGAGGGAAAACTCTCAGTGGTCGATATTAATCAAGCCCCCATCCCGCTCGCTTTTGCTATAGTCGATGCCAACCACCCGCTCTACTGTCAGAACGAAGGTCGTCGGCTGCAAGAAGAGGCCCGCATCATGTCACAAATGGAACTTAACTACAGGAACACTCATGGTCGATAACGCCTACACCACGGCCCTGCGGCTTAGCCTGACACGCTACCAAGCTGAATTGCTCGAACTGCGTACTCTGCTCAGTCAGCGACCTCTTTCTAATCTGGAATACCGAGCAGCTGAACGAACCCTACAGGTCTCTATTGAAGCCTGTATCGGCGTAGCTAAGCACTGGGCTAAAACACTGGCGGGACACAGCCCGCAGGATGCGTATCAGGCGTTTGAGATCCTGACCCAGCGAGGCGTTCAACCTATAGAGGCGTTGACGGGCTGGCGTAAGATTATCGGCCTGCGTAATGTTCTGGTGCATGATTATCTCAATATCAATCCTGAGATTATCCGCAGCGTAATTGGCCAGGGTTACAGCGACCAGTTCTTTAACTTTGCAGAACAAGGGCTTAACTGGCTGGAGCAGAATTCATGAATGATAAAGCCCGAGAGAGAGCCTTTCAGGACCATATCATTGATGAACTGACCAGGACGGGATGGTTGCTGGGTGATTCGGCTCACTATGACAAAGAACGGGCTCTCTACCCGGAAGACCTGCTGGCCTTTGTACAAGAGAGCCAGCCTGAGGGATGGAGTAAATACTGCAAAACCTACAGTGAACAGCCTGAACGCCACCTGCTGGATGCTGCTGTGCGTCAGTTGGCTCGGCCTGAAGGTGGCACTCTGTGGCTACTTCGCAATCAGATTGAGGACCGTGGACATCGCATTAAAGTGGCCAGCTTTAAGCCGGACCATAACCTCAACCCTGAGCTGCTGACCCGTTACCGCACTAACCGTCTACGAGTCGTGCCTGAGCTGGTCTACAGCCCCAATGGTTACGATGGACGTATCGACCTTACGTTATTTCTAAACGGTATTCCGATTGCCACGCTAGAGCTTAAATCCTGCTTCAAGCAATCATTGGAAAATGCCAAGAAACAGTATCGCTTCGATCGCCAGCTCAAAACACTGGGGCGGGATGAACCGTTACTGAGCTTTAGGCGAGGCGCTCTCGTACACTTTGCAGTTAACCAGTTTGAAGTAGCCATGACGACCAGACTGGCGGAAGCATCGACCTTCTTCCTGCCCTTTAACAAAGGGACTGCCGAGGGAGGAGCCGGTAACGATCAGCCTGAAGCTGGCTACGGCACCGAATATCTGTGGCAGGAAATCCTTCAACCCGATAACTTCCTGCGAATTATTGGCCGCTACCTTCACCTTGAAGTGAAGATTGACGAAGATCCGTTGGGGCGACAGAAAAAGAAAGAGACGATGATTTTCCCCCGCTATCACCAGTGGGCTGTAGTGCAGAAGTTACTCGCTACCGTAGAACAAGAAGGGCCGGGCCAAAAGTATCTGATCCAGCATTCAGCGGGCTCGGGTAAATCCAACTCCATCGCCTGGCTGACCCACCAGCTCGCCTCACTCTATCAGGCAGGTGGTAAACTGTTCGAATCGGTGATCGTCATTACCGACCGCACGGTGCTTGACAGCCAGTTGCAGGAAACGATTGGTCAGTTTGAACACGCCAGTGGTGTGGTAAGCAGTATTAATCGTGATGAAGGGGACAGCAAGTCAGCCCAACTGACGGAAGCACTCACCAACGGTACGCCAATTATCATTGTCACTATCCAGACCTTCCCTCATGTGTTGAAGGCGATTCAGGAATCGACAAGCCTTAAAAGTTCCCGCTTTGCGGTCGTTGCCGATGAAGCCCACTCCAGTCAGACTGGTAGCACGGCCCGTCAGTTGAGAGAAGTCCTGATGGCCGAGCAGACTGAAGAGGAGTTGTCCGCAGAGGATGTCATAAACCTGACGCTGACCGCCCGTGGTGGTAGTCGGAATATCAGTTATTTTGCCTTCACCGCCACCCCTAAAGGCAAGACGCTGGAGCTGTTTGGTCGCCCTGATAAACCAGGTATGCCACTTGGCCCAGATAACAAGCCGAAACCCTTCCACGTCTATTCTATGCGGCAGGCCATCGAAGAGGGCTTTATCCTCGACGTGCTAAAGAACTATACCAACTACTCTCTTGCCTACAAGCTGGCAATGCAAGCCGAGACCGACAGCGAAGTGGATACCAAAAAGGCTCGCATCAGACTGTCCCGCTGGGTAAGGCTACATCCCCATAATATTGGTCAGAAGGTAGCCATTATCGTTGAGCATTTTCACGCCAACGTGGAAGCTCTGCTGGGTGGCCAGGCCAAAGCGATGGTGGTGACCAGCAGTCGACTGGAAGCGGTTCGCTATAAACTGGCGTTTGACAAGTATGTCAAAGAGCAGGGCTACGGGACTATCCGGGCGATGGTGGCCTTCTCTGGTGATATTGAGGAAGAAGGGTTGACCCATAACGAACGCAATATGAACCCTGATTTACACGGGCGAGATATGCGTAAGGCTTTTGATACGCAGGACTATCAGGTGATGCTGGTGGCTAATAAATTCCAGACCGGTTTCGATCAGCCCAAGCTGTGTGCCATGTATGTAGATAAGAAACTTACCGGTGTGGACTGCATCCAGACGTTATCCCGACTCAACCGTATTTATCCGGGTAAGGAGAGCACCTTCGTACTCGACTTCATGAACGACCCGCAGGACGTGTTGGAGGAGTTTCAGAAGTATTACGAAACCGCCCGACTTGATACCGTCTCCGATCCCAATTTGGTCTATGACCTGTACCACAAGTTAAGGGCGACAGGCATCTTTACCTGGAACGAAGTGGAGGCGTTTAGCGATGCCTATTTCGATCCTCTGCGGGGAGCTGAGTCCCTGCTCGGTTACATCAAACCGGCGGTCGAACGGTTCAGTAAACGTTACAAGCTGGCCAGTGAAGCAGTACGGGAATGCCGTAAGATGCTTAAGATTATTCAGCAGGACGGCGGTTCGACGACCGACAAGGTAAACGCCGAGCGGCGGCTCAACGAGGCAACGGAAGCCAGGAATGAGCTGGATTTAGTCAAGAAGGACCTGAACAGTTATATACGTTTCTATGAATTCGTCTCTCAGATCACCTCATTCGATGATCAGGAGTTGGAGCGGCTTTGTGTATTCGCCCGTCACCTGCTGCCGATGCTGCGGCAGGAAGTGCTGGAAGAGGATGAAATTGACCTCTCGGCGGTTATCCTGAGCCACTATAACCTCAAAGCCAAACGAACTCAGGATCTAAAGCTAAAAGAAGATGCTCAGGGCTACGGCCTGCAAGGCGTATCAGCGGTAGGCAGTGCTAAGGCTAAAGAGGAAAAGAAAGATTTTCTTTCCCATATCCTTGAGCAACTCAACGATCTGTTCGGGGCTGAGGTAACGGATGGCGACAAACTCGACTGGTTACAAGGGATGGCCAACAAGATTGCCGAGAATCAGCCACTGATGGAGCAGGTTCGAAACAATCCCCGCGATGCCATTATGCTGGGCGACTTTCCTAAAGCAGTCGATGCCGCAGTTATTGAGCGGATGGATACGCAGAATGGCATGTCGCTGGATTACCTTTCCCGGCCAGATGCTGCCAACCGAATCCAAAGTCTGTTGTTGGACTTGTTGCTTAAGGGACTAGGGGGCCGGAATTTGTAAGTAAGAGCAAACCGCATGGTGTTTACCTTGCGGTTTGTCTTAGCTGATTACGGGCGAACCTACATCGGTGCTCCAGCTTTGATATTAGCTACTAACCCGCCAATCAGTGCACCAAATAATACTCTAAACCCTGTGCCAAAGTCGAAAATCATCACCCAATCCGTCGATTGAATACCAACGGAGAGTAAGGCAATGCTCGGCAAAAGTAGCAAGGCAATCAGCGAGACCATAACCGCACGTTTCCTGATGAATGACACACGTTCGGATAGCTTCATTACCCCGAAGCCGACAAGCGGTGGGCACACCAGTGAGTACATCAAAACATATGGAGCGTCGCTGATAAATAGTCCGCCGATTAACAATGCTATATCTATGACACTCATCGTTACCGCCAATTCATGCAGGTTTTTATCCTGAGAATGGCTCAGAAATAACACGCCTGCGTAGCCACCAATGATGCTGCTAACAGCGATCCCCAAACGCGGCAGAGCAACCTGCAAGAAGAAACTGTAGTCGACGTCTGAAATCCATGCCCTGTTGAGACCACTGAACGGAATGGCGAGTGAAACAATGGCTATGCATGCCGCTAGCGCCAGCATCTTTATACTTCTGGTCATTTCTGTTTTTCCTTAACTGAATGGATTTTTATTTCAGGTATTGACGCGATTGGCTTTGCAGGGGATCCAGCTACCATCGGTATTTTGCAGAAAGAAACTCGCATCGGCGTATCTGATAAGTATCTTTGCCTCAACGTGAGCATCAGCAAATACCAGCACTATTTGATCGTCGTTATCGTTTTCACTTCTTTGAATCGGTAGATTGAAAATACCTTCGGCTGATAACATCCCATCTTTCAGCGTTGCATGCATACCATTGGCACATTGAAGCAACACATTGATCGGGGGAGCGGCAAAGCTATTGCCGCTATAGAGCAAACAGAGAAGTAAACAGAGAAGTAAACATACTGCTAGATGTCGCATGGTTTAACCTCCAGTAAATCTGGTCTGTTGACGCGGATAATTCGATAAATGCTGGTGATGCCAATCCCTAACTGCCGAGAGATTTCTGGCTTGCTCAACCCTTTCTCGACCATCTCTATAACTTCCTGTGATTTGCCCCTGGCGGTTGCTTTCCGACCTTTGTACTTCCCGTTGAGCTTTGCCATTGCGATGCCTTCGGCCTGACGCTCCAGCATCATTTCCCGCTCAAATGTTGCTATTGCTCCAATCATCGTTAGCATGAGCTTTCCGGTCGGTGTGGCTGTGTTAATACCTATATTGAGAATATTTAATGCGACGCCTTTCCCTTGAAGGAATTCCGATACCTCAAGTAGATGGCGAGTGTTTCGGGCAAGTCTGTCTAATTTCGTTACCTGAACCGCATCGCCTTCACGAACGAACTCAAGTAATGCTTGCAACTCAGGACGGTCATCTTTTGCCCCGCTAATCTTTTCTCTGAATATCTTCTCGCAACCTGCGAGAGCTGTAAGTTGTGTATCCAGACTTTGCCCCGTGGTGGACACGCGAGCGTAGCCAACTGTTGCCATTTGGACTCCTTACCCTGCCAATAGACCATGCTAAGCTGCACAAACCTGCCAAAATGCTGAAACAGCCCTGTGGTAGGGCCGAATCAAGCATTCTGTCGTTGCACGTTTGGCAGATCTTTAGGGCATGGTTATTGGTATGGGTCTAGCTGTGGTGAGGGGATTAGATAAAGTCTTCGGCTGGCGTATAGCAGTCCATCATGCCCCGGAAGAACACTGTACAGAAGGTGGTTAGTGCCATAATTACGGCTTCGATGAGCAGTGATCTCCAGTTCATAGCCAACCCCTTTCAGCGAATGAGACAGTCTGACCGCCACCAACAACGATGTGATCCAGTAGTCTGACTTCGATAAGCCCCATAACCTGCTGTATCTTCAAGGTTATCACCTTATCAATATCAGACGGTTCAGCGATGCCAGATGGGTGGTTATGGGAACATATAATGGCAGCCGCGTTGAGCTTCAGAGCTTGACGAGCTATCTCGCGGGGATGAACGCTGGTTGTCGCTATGCTACCGTGGAACATCTCCAGATACTTAATAACGTGATTCTGGTTATCAAGGAAGATAACAGAGAACACTTCATGCTCCCGGTCCCCGAGTTGGAGAGCCAGATAGCTTTCAGTATCGCGTGGCGAGGTCAGTGAATCGGTTCGGTACAGCCGCTGAGTCAATAACTCTCGGGCCTGATTAATGATTTCATCGTGCATGATTTTCTCCTATTGATCTGCATGTTTCTTGTACCTGGGACGCTGCTGATAGTTGAATGCCGATTAATGTCGGGTACTGCTGCGGAGAATGTCGCTGTCAGGTCGTCGATAATGAAGAAACGGAGGGGCCTTCATGCCGATTTTTAGGTGTTTTTTATAAAGTCATAATGAGAGATCTCACAGAAAAGTTTTACTAATATGCCTCAGAATCGGCACTGGTCGGTGTCTATTCGCCTTTTTAATTGGCATAGAGGGGAAAGCGGCGAAGCATCATCCGGTAGAAATCGGCAGGGCTAGATTTGGCTTACAAATATTTACATTATTCATTCTGCTCTATGTAACAACCAAATCGACGAATCCACCGTATCTCTTGTCTTGGCGGCTATTTACAAGAGGTGGTTCGCCAGGATATTCTCTTTCTGCGGTCTCAATGGATGGTCACTCTGTGGCTGGGGATCGCATTACAGGACTGGCTGTGTCCGATATACAGCCTGGTAATAACCATGCAGTACAACTTCTCCGAGCTTAACGCTCTATCCATCGCTGACGTTTATACTAACGTTACTGGTCTTGGCACCAAACCCTGTGGCACTGACTGCGTCGAACCTGAAGATGAGACCTGTCCGCTCTGTGGTCATAGGGGCTGTTTCCGCCTGCACACTGACACAAATCAGGCACATTGTTATTCCTGCGACGACCATTCAAGTGTAATTGACCTGGTAATGAAGCTCTGTGAGCTGTCATCACCAGTTGAAGCCGCCAGTTCCATCACAAAAATGGTGTTCGAATCGTACACCCCGGTAGAGGTCACTCGGGCAGAACCTGAACCGGATATCCGTAATCTAGATCGGGTGGCAGAAATCAACGTGGCAATCGCTGAATATTACCACCGGAATCTGGTTGGCAATATGTCTGCCTTCGCTTACCAGTCAGCAACGCGGGGTCATAAGCCTGAGACGGTGATGGGGGCTAAGGTTGGATACGCGGACGGTAAGCTTGTTGCAGCACTTGTGGGATTCAGTGAAGAGGAAATTCTGGAGACTGGAATGGCTCGCCTCCAGAATGGTCGCCTTGTAGATTTTGCACCTGCCGGGGTATATGTCTACCCGCACTACATTGATGGGAAGGTCGCTCGTTTTACCTTTAAAGATCCTACTAAAGAGTTTAAGTTCCAGCAGCCAAAACGGCACTGGTTACCTAGCGCTTGCTGGTATGGTCAGGACTCGCTGGAACGCCCTGGAGCCATCGCTCTGGTTGAAGGTGAGAATGACCGCTTAGCATTGATGGAGGTGTATGACGGGCCGGTACTGGCCTCTATCGGTTCTATCAGTCGTGAACAAGCCGAGTTCATCCAGTCGTTAGGCCGTGAGGTCCGTACCTACTTCGATAATGACGATGCTGGGAATAAATACCGCACTAAATTCCCCGATGCTCTACACTATATCGTCCCCGAGCCGAATGGTGATATTGATGAGTATATTCGTCAGGGTAATGACTGGGGGTCTTTGAAAGTGGCACAAGTGTTTACAACAAAGGCTGAGCTCATCGAGCCACGTGCACCTGGGGTTTGTGGGCCCGAGAGCTTTAATGATACCGGTAATGCCAATAGCCTAGCACGACGTTTCGGACAGGATCTGCGATATGTCCGTGAAACAGATTCGTTTCTCCAATGGGGTGGTCGCTGGGTTCCGGCTGGAGTTCAAATATTGGAGCACGCTAAGCGTACTGCTGCTGCCGTACTCGCTGACGGTCAGGTTTTATTGCAGTCAGATAACGAAGATACCCGCTCTCGGGGGGAGGCAACCGTTAAATATGCCAGCCAGCTCCATAATTTGCCGAAACTCAAGGCAATGATCGAGCTGGTTAAGCCTAAGCTGGAAATCTGCACGGCAAACCTCGACGCTGATCCCATGCTACTTGGTATTAATAACGGTGCGATTGAGCTGCGAACTGGGGAATACCGTGAAAATCGCCGTGATGATCTGATTACACGTTTTTGCCCGGTGGATTATTACCCGCAGGCTGGCTGCCCGACTTGGGAGCGGTTCATTATGGACATTACCTGCGGCGATCTCGAACTTGCATCCTTTCTGCAACGTCTCGTTGGGTATTTCCTCACAGGACGTACAGATGAACAGCTTCTGTTTTTCTTTTATGGTCACGGAAGTAACGGCAAATCGACATTTATTCAAACGGTACAATCTCTGATGGGCAGCTATGCTACACAGATTAACAGTGACGTACTGATGGTTAACCGCAATAACGGTGGACCGAATGCATCTTTGGCTAAATTGCCGGGTAAGCGGTTAGTCGTGGCCAACGAACTACCTGAGAATGGACGTTTCGACGAGACACTCATCAAAGCGATGACAGGCGGTGATACATTAGTCGCTCGACAGGTATATGGGAAGCATGAGATTGAGTTCATGGCCCAGTTTTCGCTGCTGATTATCGGCAACCATAAGCCGGTTATTCACGATATGTCTCACGGCATGTGGCGTCGTATGTGTTTAATCCCCTTTGCCGCTCAGTTTTCAGCAGGACAGGCAGATCCGACGCTGCCCGCTAAATTACATTCTGAGCTTCCGGGGATACTAAATTGGGCTCTGGTGGGCGTTACTGAATGGCAACAACAGGGCCTTAAACGCTCTCTGCCAGACGCTGTAGTGACGGCTAACAATGAATATCGCGAGGAAAGCGATCTGTTGGGTGAGTTCCTGGAGGGCTGCTATCGCGAACCTGACGCGTACTCTTCGGCGACGGAACTATATCGAGCATTCCAGATGTTTGCCTGCGAGGGTAACGAATGGAAAATGACTCAGCGAGTCTTCAATAAAAAGATGGCTGAACGGGGCTTTGCCAAGGTTCGTCGTGACAGTAAGGCGGGATTCCGTGGTGTTGCAGTGGTGGATACCGAAATGGCTCAAGTGTTCGAACCAACACCGTATATCGTATAGTGCTGATTCTGTGCTCCTCCCCTTTGACCGATAAGGTTGCCGGGGAGGGCATTCAGGTAAATAACCAGGAGTTTAGTGCCGATTATTCAACATATTAGTAAACTTTTTCTATGAGAATGACTGTGGAGAGTTTAGAAAAAAAGCTAATAATCAGCACTCAGTGATGCAGTATTCGCTTTATTCGTTGTCCTGATAAAGAAATCGCCAGCGAGGCGTTCGACACGAATCGGCACTAACAGGAGAATTCCATGAACACATTAAGATTGATTATAGACAAATCGAAGTTCCTTACTAAAAGTTATAACTGTGCGGTAGATGTTGACGTATGTAGCCTTCCATTCAGCATCACCGAAGCCATACAGCAGCTCGTACCGAATGGTTACCGTGATGGTCTCACCTATGATCGGGCAGATTTCATCATGTGTAACTTACTACGTATCCTGAGTGGCTATAACGTCAAGGCTACCATCACCGACCATACCCAGCGGAAAACTCAGGTGTGCCCCTTTTGATTCTCCGGGCATGGACGCCTGAAAATAACCGCTGAGTTGGTAAAATTAAGTTAAAGCGTTACGTTATTAGCTTGTATCCGCTTGAGATCAAGTCTAGGGATTTGCTCAATGACATTACGTTGAGCCTGTACGCTCGTCTCCCCATAGCCGTGACTGGCCTTCACCCTCTCTGACGAATTTTCGTTGTGCCCGAGGATGCTGTCCTGAATTTCTTCACGAACGTTCAGGTCACGGCACAGGGTAACAAGCGTATGGCGGAAGCTGTGAGTGGGCTTGATGCCTTCCCTCTTCAGGCCGTGATCGCGAATATAGTTACCCCACCAACGACCATAGTTGTAGGAGTATTTTCTGTTCACATCCGACTTATCGGTAAAAAGCTGGTAGGTGCGGGATTGTACGAATTCGAGGAAGCCTAGCTCAAGCAGGTGGCTGTGAATCGGGAACTGCCGCGTATTCCCCATCTTGATCGACTGACCTTCACCCATAGCCAGCCTGAAGCATGGGATACCGCTCTCTTCAACGATGTCGCCTTTACGAAGCTGAGCTATTTCCTCAACGCGGGCACCTGAGTAGTAAAGGATTATCGGTATCCAATAAGCCATATCGCCATGTGGAGTCTCGTCCCCGTTAAAAACGGGTAGGGAGAAGATTTGGCGGATCTCATCTTGGCTAAATGACCTGACGATTCTCGGGCTAGATACGGTCTTGCGTTTCTTCAGTTTGCTGAGTGGGTTATCTGTGAGCTTACCGTCTTCCACTGCGACCCTAAAGATAGAAGACAGCTCTTTAAGTATATTCTCGACTCGGGTAGGGCTGATTTTCTCACCCTCGGCTTCCACTTGTTTATGCAGTGGGAGTTGCCGTACAAGTTTCGACGGACGGGATGGAAGTTTTTCGAGCAGATTACGGAAATCGGCGAGATCGGCGACGGTGATGTCCTCGACAGCTTTGTTACCGATAAACTCGACGAAGCGATTCGCCGATGTCGTGTAGGCAATAATCCGGCTTTCTGCCCGTAGAGGTTCGTGGTGCTTGACGTATTCTTTATAGCGCTCGAATAGATCAGTAAATCTGAGTGTATTCGGTTTATCTATAGGCAGTACATCCAGTCCTTTGCTTTTGACGTAGAGCTTTGGGCGAAGATAAAGGAGATATGCATTCGTCAGATCATTACGCCGTTCAGCCAGTCGCCATGCCAGCCGTTTTCTCCATGCTGACGTAAGGACGATAGGTGTATATTCGAGGGCCTCATTCAGCTCAACAGCCATCAGTTTACAGATTGATACGTCACGTTCTTCCTGCCATGTTTGCGACTTATAGCGGGGCTTGCGTTCGCGGTCTTCCAGCCAGTCGTGAATTATCCCGTTTGCCGGTGAGTGTACGAGCCCTGTTTGATCATTGAACTGCTCCTCGACTATGTATCTCTCACGAATAAGCTCATCGTTCTGCATGGTCTTTGAAGCCCAAACGCTAACAATCAGTTCAATGTCAGCATCGGTTAATGACTGCTCTGCCGAAAGCTGCTTTTCAGCAATCTTGAGCATCATATCTATCTGGATGATTTTGGCGGGCGCACGCTCTCTGGCTTCCTTCACGTCTTTTGTATCAAGGGTAAGCTTGATTTCACGTTTATTAAGGATGCCTTGTAGGTGTTTGGGGACGGCTTTACGGACGAGGTAAACGCCGAATCGGTTCTTTGTTGGTTGTATCATAATGCCCATTTTGTACCACCTTTCTGTACCACCGTGAAGCGAAGCCGGAGGAATTTTAAAAGAGGTAACTACTGATAAACCAACAAGTTATTGAGCCAGAAAGCAAAAACCCCCGCATAAGCGAGGGTTTGGAATGTTGGTGCCCGGACTCGGAATCGAACCAAGGACACGGGGATTTTCAATCCCCTGCTCTACCGACTGAGCTATCCGGGCAACGGGGCGCATTAAACCGTAAAGGCGGAAAAGCGTCAAATGCTTTTATGGGGAAAATGAACTGATTGCACCCTTTTTCACCACTCAACCGCAAAATACCCGGTTTATGACCAATTAAACGCCGGTTTACGCTGCCTTGCTGCGCCAGGCGGTGATAATCGTCAATATGCGCCGCACGGGGGTGCGGATAAGCGGCTTTTACCGGCGGGAAACATCTGCTTAGCAAAATTTACTTACGCATAAATTTGCATAACTTGCGGATAATAAAACGCTTTTATTCCTGCTGTTTTTGATTAGTCGTTATTTATCAACTGGTTGGGTGAAATGGCCCTTTGCGGATTAATTCACTTTAGCGGGTTGTGTCAAAAAACAAAAAATGCCATGATTGCGCAAATTTTGACGTCACGTCATCACCTATCCATTTGAGGTCGCCGCCATGAACGGTTCAATGCTGAAAAAAAGCACTTGTTCCCGTCATCTTCGGATGTCGCTGCGCGCGCGATCGTCACTCAGACAGACCCCATCGATACACCCTCTCACCATGCGGTGAGGCCGTCATACGCTTGCTGTTGGGCATGAGTAAAAACAGACGAGATCTGATTTTACTGATGTCTATCGGTTGAAGCTGAATCCAACTCTGCTTAGTCGAACCCTGACATATTACGTCAGGAATGGTCTCCAGATGGGGCCAGTTCCTGGTGACGTGCCTTTGGCACCCACTCATCCTTGACCGCTGGGGATTTGTGCTATGACCACACTGAAAATTGCTGCCAGCGCCGCCGTTGCGCCAAACCTCCACACCACGCGTGAAGTTGTTGCGCTGGATAGTACCGATTTCACCGATGTGGCGGCGGTTGTCGTCTCCGTTGCGGATTCCCGTAGTGGGGTGCTGGCGTTGCTGCGTCACACCGGTTTTAATCTGCCGGTATTTATTGCGCTGGACAGCGCCGATCAAGCGCAGGGACTGCCTGAGGTTAACGGGTTGCTTACCGCTGACCATAAATCAGCTGAGCAACTCGAAGCGGCCGCTGCGCAGTATGAAGCCGCGCTGTTACCGCCATTTTTCGATACCCTGACCAAATACGTGGCAATGGGTAATAGCACCTTTGCCTGTCCGGGCCATCAGGGTGGGGCGTTTTTCAAAAAACATCCGGCCGGTCGGCAGTTTTTTGATTTCTTCGGCGAAAATGTGTTTCGCGCCGATATGTGTAATGCCGACGTTAAGCTGGGCGATCTGCTGATCCACGAAGGTTCGGCCAAGCACGCGCAGAAATTCGCCGCTAAAGTGTTTAACGCCGATAAAACCTATTTTGTGCTCAATGGCACTTCCAGCGCCAATAAAGTGGTGACTAATGCCCTGCTGACGCGCGGCGATCTGGTGCTGTTTGACCGTAATAATCATAAATCAAACCATCATGGTGCGCTGATCCAGGCGGGCGCGACGCCGGTCTATCTGGAAACCGCGCGTAACCCATTTGGTTTTATTGGCGGCATTGATGCGCGCTGCTTTGATGAGCGCTATCTGCGCCGGCAGATTAAAGAGGTGGCGCCTGAACGTGCGGCTGAGGCGCGTCCGTTCCGTCTGGCGGTGATCCAGCTCGGCACTTATGATGGTACCGTGTATAACGCACGGCAGGTGATCGACCGTATCGGCCATCTCTGTGACTACATTCTGTTTGATTCGGCGTGGGTCGGCTATGAGCAGTTTATTCCGGTGATGGAAGCCTGTTCGCCGCTGCTGCTCGACCTGAAACCGAACGATCCCGGCATTTTTGTTACCCAGTCGGTGCATAAGCAGCAGGCCGGTTTCTCGCAAACCTCGCAGATCCACAAAAAAGATAACCATATTCGCGGTCAGCAGCGTTTTTGCAGCCATAAGCGGCTGAATAACGCCTTTATGCTGCATGCGTCTACCAGCCCGTTCTATCCGCTGTTTGCGGCGCTCGACGTCAATGCCAAAATGCATCAGGGGGCGGCGGGCCGTCGCCTGTGGCATGAGTGCGTCATGCTGGGCATTGACGCGCGTAAAGCGATCCTGGCGAAATGTACCATGATCAAGCCGTTCCTGCCGGATAGCGTTAATGGCCAGCCGTGGCAGGATGCGAGTACCGCCACCATTGCCGGTGATGCGCGATATTTCAGTTTTGCGCCGGGCGCGCAGTGGCATGGCTTTGATGGTTATGCCCGCGATCAATATATTATCGACCCGTGCAAGCTGTTGCTGACCACCCCGGGCATTGATGCGGCGACCGGCGCCTACGCTTCATTTGGCATTCCGGCCACCATTCTCGCTAACTATCTGCGTGAAAATGGTGTGGTGCCGGAGAAGTGCGACCTGAACTCGATCCTGTTCCTGCTGACGCCAGCGGAAAGTGCGGAAAAAATGGCGCATCTGGTGGCGATGCTGGTGCAATTTGAGCAGCACGTGAAAGACGATGCGCTGCTATGTGATGTATTGCCAACGGTATACCGCAAGAATGCCGCGCGCTATCAGGGTTACACTCTGCGCCGCCTCTGTCAGGAGATGCACGATCTCTATGTCAGTTACGGCGTGAAAGATCTGCAGAAAGCGATGTTCCGTCAGGAGAGTCTGCCGAAAGTGGCGATGAACCCCCAGGATGCCAATATCGAATTTATTCGTGGCAACGTTGAGCTGGTTCCCATCGCTAAAGCGGAAGGGCGCATCGCGGCGGAAGGCGCGTTACCCTATCCTCCGGGCGTATTGTGCGTGGTGCCGGGCGAAGTGTGGGGCGGAGCGGTACAGCGCTATTTCCTCGCGCTGGAAGAGGGCATTAATCTGTTGCCGGGCTTTTCACCAGAGTTGCAGGGCGTCTATGCCGAAGCCGATGAACATGGCGTTAAGCGCCTGTGCGGTTATGTGATGACGTAATTAACTCCGCAGCGTGCCAGTAAAACGGGGGCCATTCACCGGCCCCCGGTGAAGGTTATACCGTTACTATTTTCGCTTCTTCCCGCGCCTGACTAATAATCGCTTTCGCTATCCATTTCGCCACATCCTGCAACTGCTGGTTATCGCAACCCCAAATATCCTTCAGCACCAGAAAAATCTCTGAGCCATATACCAGCGACAGAGCCTGCAATACACGCTGCATCAATTCTGGCGGCAACTCATCCGCCAGCGGTTCCACCACCTTCTGCAGTAACTGTTTACGGTTGCCGCGCACCAGCCGCTCTTTAACCGGCAGCGCATCCTGTGATTGCGACTGCGCCCACTGGGTCAGTGATAAATGCAATGCCGCGCGCAAAGTCCCCTCATGCTGCAGCATGCGAGGGAAGGCAAACGTCAATAACTCGTCAATACGGGCGCCAGCTTCCTGCTGGCTGGGTTGCCAGTGATTAATCGGACTCAGGGTTTCGCTGACAATAGCGGTCACCAGTGCACTTTGTGTAGGGAAGTAACGATAGGCAGTAGCGCGCGACAGCTGTGCCGACTGAGCAACTTCACTTATCGACGGGAAGGCGCCCCCGTCAAACAGTTGCATGGCAGTATCGATGAGCAGGCGGCGCGTTCGTGCGCGAGTTGATGTCAATGACATACTTTCTTGGTTTTCCATTTGAACCACAATGACCTCGGTATCTGTATAAAACTGCCTGATTTCAGTCGCTTAACGCATAGTGGCCGTAAGTGAGCCGCGTCGTTTCTTGCTGCTGATTACCGCTTCAGGCCCGGTATAAATATTAATGAGACTACAGTTTCATTCTATTGATTTAACAATTAAATGGATGGTACTGTAATCCCGGCGTAAAGTGACAGTTCCTGACACAAAGGATATTGTGGTTTTTATTTCAGGTTTATCAACTCTTTATTCAGGTAAATAATAGGATTGAGCCAAAGAAATGGAAAAAAGTACCGGTACTATTTATGCCGTTGCGACGGCTGATACTAAAGGAAAGGAACTGTATTTCGTCCGCGATCTGATCGCCGCTTGCGGGGCGAAAGTGGTTACAGTTGATCTGTCTACTCAGACACTTAGCGTTGACTCGCAGGCCGATTTCAGCGCTGAAACCGTGGCCGATTTTCACCCACAGGGCAGGGCGGCAGTGTTCTGCGGCGACCGTGGTCGCGCCATTGATGCCATGGCCAGCGCATTTGAGATTTTCCTTAGCCATCGTCAGGATGTGGCCGGAATTATCGGTCTCGGCGGCTCTGGCGGTACCGCGCTGATTACCCCTGCCATGCAGGCATTGCCGATCGGTATTCCTAAGATAATGGTTTCCACCATGGCATCCGGCGATATCGCGGGTTATATCGGCGCCAGCGATATCAGCATGCTCTATTCGGTCACTGATGTGTCCGGCCTGAATCGCATCTCGCGTCAGGTACTTGGCAACGCCGCCCATCAGATTGCCGGCGCGGTGCTGTTTCAGGTGGCGGCTGATGCCAGCGATAAACCAGCGCTGGGTTTAACCATGTTTGGCGTTACCACCCCCTGCATTCAGGCGGTGAGCCAGGCGCTGGAAAGCGAATATGACTGTCTGGTGTTTCATGCCACCGGCAGCGGCGGTAAGGCGATGGAGAAGCTGGCAGACAGCGGTATGCTGGCCGGGGTACTTGATCTGACCACCACTGAAGTCTGTGATTTACTCTCCGGCGGCGTGCTGGCCTGTGGCGAACAGCGCTTTGACGCCATCGCCACATCAGCCGTACCGTATATTGTCTCCTGCGGCGCGCTGGATATGGTGAACTTTGGCCACCCGTCGACGGTACCGGCGAAATATGCCGATCGCCGGTTTTACCATCACAATGCGCAGGTCACTCTGATGCGTACCACGCCGGAAGAGAACGTGGCGCTGGCGAAATGGATCGCCGCCAAACTTAATCGTTGTCGCGGCGCAGTCAGATTTCTGATCCCCGAAGGCGGTTTCTCCGCGCTGGATGCGCCGGGTCAGCCCTTCTGGTGGCCGGAAGCCAATCAGGCGTTTATCACCACGCTGGAAGCGGAACTGTTACAGACCGACCAGCGCAAAATTCACTATCTGCCTTATAACATTAACCATCCATTGTTTGCAGCAGCGGCGGTGGCGGCATTTCGCAGCCTCGTTGCCGGGGAGAAATAGTTATGCCTGCATTTAAGCGTCAGGAATTATTAGCCAGATTCAGAGCGATGATTGCCCGTCGTGAACCGATTATCGGCGGGGGCGCAGGTACTGGTCTGTCGGCAAAATGTGAAGAGGCGGGCGGTATCGATCTGATTGTTATTTATAACTCCGGCCGTTATCGCATGGCGGGACGCGGTTCGCTGGCCGGTTTGCTGGCATACGGCAATGCCAATGAAATCGTGGTTGATATGGCGAAAGAAGTTCTGCCGGTGGTAAAGGATACGCCGGTTCTGGCCGGGGTTAACGGCACCGACCCTTTTTGCCAGTTTGATAAATTTCTCGATGATCTAAAGGCGCTGGGTTTTTCCGGCGTGCAGAATTTCCCGACTGTCGGGCTGATTGATGGCAACTTTCGCGCCAATCTGGAAGAGACCGGTATGGGCTACGCGCTGGAAGTGGAGATGATCCGCCTGGCGCATCAGAAGGATATGCTGACCACCCCCTACGTATTTAACCAGCAGGATGCGGTGGCGATGACCGAAGCGGGGGCGGATATTATCGTGCCGCATATGGGGCTGACCACCGGCGGCAATATCGGCGCGGAAACTGCGCTACAGCTAAAAGATTGTGTTCCGCTGATTAATCAGTGGGCGCAGGCCGCCAAAGCGGTGCGTGAGGATGTCATCGTGCTCTGTCATGGCGGACCGATTTCGACGCCGGATGACGCGCAATATATTCTCGACCACTGCCCGCTGTGCGATGGTTTTTACGGCGCCAGCTCAATGGAACGTTTACCGACCGAAGTGGCATTAACCAACACCACTAAACAGTTTAAAAATATAACGCGTTGATATCATCCCGACACCAGGGAAGTTGGCGGCATCACTTTGATGCCAGCACCAGTGGAAAGCAAAACGGCGAGCTCAGGCTCGCCGTTTTTATTTAGCATCAGGTTATCAGTAGCGGCGGTAGCCACCCTGCGCTTTGCTGACTTTGTACAGATAACGCCGCGACTCCGCTGACGGATGGTTGGTGGTCAGTGTCTGATAGACATCACCCGGCGACATGGCGTTAATGCGATTAAACGCGGCATTTTTATCACTGGAGAAGGTGCGCAGCACGCTACCGGCGCCGCCGTTATAGGCGGTAATCACGGCGTAACGCCGTGACGTCGGATCGGCAATCCCGGCCAGATAGGTATCCTGCAACATCGCCAGATAAGCGGTACCGGTATCGATATTGTTTTCCGGATCGAACAGATAGCTGCGGCTTGGTTTACCCCATTTACCCTGCATGCGGAAAACATCCACCCCGGCGCTGTGCTGCACCACCTGCATCAGGCCCAGCGCATCAGAATGGCTGACGGCGTATGGGTTGAAGCTTGATTCAATCTGCATAATCGCCAGAATCAGCGACTGATCGACGCCATATTTCTCTGCCGCTTTACGAACCATTGGCAGATATTTATGCGCACGTTTATCCAGGTGGTTTGGCACCATCGGAATGGTGACCGACCAGATAACATGCAGGCCGGAGGTGCGGCGTTGCAGTTTGTTCTGCAGCAGATAATCAGCAAAGCTGGCGGCGCGCCCCTGCCAGCGAATCGGCTGACCGGTATTATCCAGTACCTGGCCGTACAGCAGCGGCTCTTTACTGATCTGAATATCATTGGCGTCAGAATAGAGATCGACATTGCCCGGCTCTTCGCCGATCAGCAGGGTGGTAATAATTGCCTGACGCAGGCTCGCCACCGGATTGGTGCCGGCAATCGTTTCAATGGTGATGCTGCCCGAATCAAAGTTGATATGGCTGCGGGTGTAGTACTGATCGCTATATTTTACATAGTCTTTCGGACCGGCGATCAAAACCTCATTGATACCCCAGATATTCTCAATGTCATGGGCAAACTGGCCCATCAAAATATCAAAACCGTTGGTGTCCTTTACCCATTCTTCGTGATAAGCATCTTTTTTATTACTTGAGCAGGAGATCAACAGCGGTGCTATCACTAGCAAGGCAATAAATTTTTTCATTTTAACAATGTTCAGCCCAAAAAATGGGGCCTCAGGGAGGCCCAAAACGTTATTCTTCTGGAGGGGTATAGCCTTCGATATGAACCTCTTTGCCTTCGAACAGGAACTTTACCATCTCCTGTTCCAGCAGTTTGCGATCGTCAGGATTCATCATGCTGAGCTTCTTCTCGTTAATCAACATGGTCTGTTTGCTCATCCACTGCGCCCAGGCTTCTTTTGATATTTCGTTATAGATGCGTTTACCCAGTTCGCCCGGATAGAGCTGGAAGTCCTGTCCTTCGGCATCACGTTGTAAGAACGTGCAGAAAATTGTGCGGCTCATTACTCTTCCTCTTGTATCGCGCGTGTATTCAACGTCATTTGCTGTGGTTGTCGTAATTCATGCAGCAGGCGCTCAACCGGAGCGGCCAATCCCACAGACGGTGGCTGCGCTAAGTTATACCAGAGACCCGCGCCTTCATCCATGGCCCGACCAACAGAAGGCAGTTCCAGCCACATTGGCACGATATCCAGATGAAAATGGCTAAAAGTATGGCGGAAGGCTACCATCTGGCTTAACTTGCCGCCATCAATGGCGCGACTTTTTAGCCACTGTTGCAGTTCCGGTAGGGTAGTAAATTGCGGGAAACAGTACAGCCCGCCCCACAGGCCGACCGGCGGACGTTGTTCCAGCCAGACACCACTACCGCGCTGCATCAGCAAAAACCAGCCGGTGCGCTCCGGCAACGTCTGTTTCGGCTTCTTACCCGGATATGTTGCCCAGCTGCTGGTGGCATAGGCGATACAGCCCTGACTGACCGGGCAGATTTCACATTTGGGTTTCGAGCGGGTGCAGACCATGGCGCCTAAATCCATCATCGCCTGATTAAACTGGCTGACGCCGGCCGCCGGCGTGACCTGCTCACTGAGATCCCACAGCTGCTTTTCGACCTCTTTCCTGCCCGGCCAGCCGTCGATGGCATAGCAGCGCGCCAGCACGCGTTTGACGTTGCCGTCCAGAATCGGGAAGTGCTGGCCCAGCGCCAGCGAGAGAATGGCGCCCGCGGTCGAACGGCCGACGCCCGGCAGATCGGCCACCGCGGCAAAGGTTTCCGGGAATACTCCGCCATGCCGCTCTACTACCTGCTGCGCCGCTTTATGCAGATTGCGCGCGCGGGCATAGTAGCCGAGTCCGGTCCACAGATGCAGGACTTCATCCAGCGGCGCGGCGGCCAGATCGGTAACGGTGGGGAAGCGGGCCATAAAGCGCTCAAAATAGGGGATGACGGTAGCAACCTGGGTTTGCTGCAGCATCACTTCCGAGAGCCATACCTTATAAGGCGTTTTATTCAGCTGCCATGGCAGGGTTTTGCGACCAAAGCGCTGATACCAGTCCAGCACTTGTTGCGCGAACTGTTGCGCTTGCATCATCAGGAGGAAATTTTCCGTTATTACTCTACACTCAGGCAGGAATTCCAGCACAGACGCTGGATGCTGTAAACCGGAACTTTGCGGGACTTGCTTATCAGCAGTAACTTTGCATAATGCCCGCATATTCCTGAATGGGCAGATTAACAGGCAGCCACATGATAAATGACGTCATCTCACCAGAATTTGATGAAAACGGTCGCGCGATGCGCCGTATCCGCAGTTTCGTCCGCCGCCAGGGCCGGTTAACCAAAGGCCAGCAACTGGCGCTGGATAACTACTGGCCGGTGATGGGCGTTGAGTATCAGGCCGCGCCTGTCGAGCTGAACACTCTGTTTGGCCGTGAGGCGCCGGTGGTGCTGGAGATCGGTTTCGGAATGGGCGCTTCGCTGGTGACCATGGCAAGCAGTAATCCGCAGCAAAACTTCCTTGGTATTGAAGTTCATTCTCCGGGGGTTGGCGCCTGTCTCGGCTCGGCCCATGAGGCTGGCGTCGATAATCTGCGCGTAATGTGCCATGACGCGGTGGAAGTGCTGCAGAATATGATCCCGGATAACTCACTGCGCATGGTGCAGCTGTTTTTCCCGGACCCGTGGCACAAAGCGCGTCATAATAAACGCCGCATTGTCCAGGTGCCATTTGCCGAGCTGGTGATGCAGAAACTGAAGCTGGGCGGCACTTTCCATATGGCCACCGACTGGGAAGCCTATGCGCAACATATGCTGGAAGTAATGAACAGCATCGACGGTTATAAAAATCAGTCGGAAGATAATAGCTATGTGCCGCGCCCTGAGTCGCGACCACTGACCAAATTTGAGCAGCGTGGCCAGCGTTTAGGTCACGGTGTATGGGATCTGATGTTTGAGAGGGTTAAATAATGGCTATACAACGCAGTCGTCGTCTCCGTAAGAAAATGCACATCGATGAGTTCCAGGAACTCGGTTTCTCCGTCAACTTCACCTTCCCGGAAGGCAGCAGCGAGGAAGAGATCGATAGCAGTGTTGATGCGCTGATTAATGAAGTTATCGAGCCGAACGGTCTGGCGTTTGATGGCAGTGGCTACCTGCAGTGGGAAGGGCTGATCTGCCTTGAGAAAAGCGGTAAATGCACGGAAGAACATCAGGAGCTGGTGCGTAACTGGCTGAACGCGCGCCAGCTGAAAGATGTGCGTGTTTCTGAACTGTTTGACGTTTGGTGGGACTAATTGATTGGGCGGCGTAGTAAATGCCGCCGCTGGAGCCTGCGATTTTATGCAGGGGCGGCATCTGTGCCGCCGGTCAGATTTTTATTCAGGAGATTGCATGATTCGTAAAGCGCTGGTGGTTGCGTTGCTGTTAGCCGCAGGTCAGGCTCAGGCCGCATATGAGTGCAGTGTTAAGCCGCAGGACGATGTGGTAATTACACCGCAAAGCGTGCAGGTGGTTGGCGCCAGCGGCAATCTGGTGATCTCTCCTGAAGGTAATATGCAATTTAACGGTAAGCCGGTGAATGCTGACGCCGCTACGCGGCAGAAAGCTATCGATTATCAGAGCGCACTGCGCCGCGATCTGCCGTGGGTCGATCAGGGCGCGACCCGGCGTCTGGATAAGGGGCGGGTGGCACTGGATGGCGTAATTGTCGGGAAGCTTGGCAGCGACAGTAATGTGCGTTCACGTCTGACTTCGCTGGATACCCAGCTGAAGCAGCAGATGAACCGTATTATTGAGCATCGCAGCGATGGGTTAACCTTCCACCACCAGGCTATCGATCAGGTGCGTCAGGACGGTGAACGCCTGGTACAGAGCGCGCTGGGCGGCGTGGTACAGGACAGCCTGAATGAGATGGGCAGTAAACAAGCCGGGGCCGGTAATAATCCGCTACAGGCGATTATGGGCAATCTGGGTGGCCTGCAGCAGGCGATTCAGGCCGAGTGGAGCAAGCAGGAGCAGGATTTCCAGAATTTCGGTCATGAAGTCTGTAACCGCGTGACCAGCCTCGAAGCGCAGCGCAAAGAGGTGCTGGCCGGGGTGAAACAGTAAAACAAAGCCTTACGGGCGGCATTGATGCCGCCCGTGGCGTTAAAGCGCTATTCTGTCAGAAACAACTCCAGCAACGAATTAAGAAACAGCTTGCCTTTCTGCGTAATCTGCCAGTACTCCGCCGTCTCCGTCAGATAACCTTTCGCCAGCGCCTGCGCGATTTGCGGGCGGATCAGCGATTCGTCCAGTCCGGTATAGCGGGCAAACTCCTCACGCGGCGCGGGTTCCAGCAGGCGGAAACGGTTCATAAAAAACTCGAACGGCTTCTCGCTCTCTTCTACTTCGTGCTGGCGGTCAAGATACTTCCCGGCCATAAAGCCACGCGGGTGACGCGTCTTGCTGGTACGGATAATACGCCCATCTTCCTGCGTCAGTTTACCGTGCGCGCCACAGCCAATGCCGAGATAATCGCCAAAGCGCCAGTAGTTGAGATTATGCTCACAGCGGTAACCGGGTTTGGCATAGGCCGAGGTTTCATACTGCTGATAGCCCGCAGCGGTCAGCAGCTGGTCACCCTGTTCGAAAATATCCCATAGCGCATCGTCATCCGGCAGTACCGGCGGCCGCGAGCTGAACAGGGTATTGGGTTCAATGGTCAGCTGATACCAGGAGAGATGCGGCGGGTTCAGCGCAATCGCCTGGCGCAGGTCGTCCAGCGCCTGTTCCAGCGTCTGATCCGGCAAACCGTGCATCAGATCGAGGTTGAAGCTGCGCAGGCCAAGGTCGGCGGCCAGATGCGCTGCGCGTACCGCCTCTTGCGGCCCGTGAATGCGCCCCAGACGTTGCAACTTCTCCGGGCTGAAGCTCTGGACGCCAATCGAGATACGGTTAATACCGGCGCGCTGATAGCCGCTAAAGCGATCGGCTTCCACCGTCCCCGGATTGGCTTCCATGGTGATTTCGGCACCGGGCGACAGCGGCAGGCGGGCACGCACGCCATCCAGCAGCAGCAGCATCGCTTCACTGCTCAGCAGGCTGGGAGTACCGCCGCCGATAAAAATGGTGCCCACTTCCCGGCCGCCGGTTAATGGCAGGTCGTTATCCAGATCGGCCAGCAGGTGACGCACATACTCCTCGTGCGGCACCTCGCCTTTTAACGCATGCGAGTTGAAATCGCAGTAGGGGCACTTCTGCACACACCACGGAATATGAATATACAGGCTGAGTGGCGGGCGCTCAGACATTACGCATGGCATCCAGCAGCAGCGTCAATGCTTTGCCCCGATGGGAAACGGCGCGTTTCTCATCTTTGCTCAGTTCAGCGGCAGTTTTACCCAGCGCCGGTATCCGGAAGATCGGATCGTAGCCAAAGCCACCGCTGCCGACGGCGGCGCGGGTGATCACCCCTTGCCAGCTGCCGTGGAATACCAGCGGCGTCGGGTCCGCAGCGTGACGCAGATAGACCAGCACGCAGTGAAACTGTGCCTGGCGGCGATCGTCCGGCACATCCTGCAGCGCCACCAGCAGCTTTTCCAGATTCTGCCGGTCGCTGGCATCTTCTCCGGCATAACGCGCCGAGTAAATCCCCGGCGCGCCACCCAGCGCATCCACCGCCAGGCCCGAGTCATCGGCAATCGCCGGTAACCCGGTGATCTGCGCGGCATGACGCGCCTTGAGAATGGCGTTTTCAATAAAGGTTAAACCGGTCTCTTCGGCAGACTCGACGCCGAGATCGGTTTGCGCCACGATATCAAGGCCGAAGGCCGCCAGCAGATCGGCCAGTTCACGGACTTTTCCCGGGTTACCGGTAGCGAGAACAACTTTTTGCATAACAGATCCAGAATTCATAATTAATACGTTACAGCAGATACCACAGGCCAGGGAACAGATCCATGCCGAGGTAGTTCAGCATATAGAGGATCAAAATCACCACCATAGCGGAGAAATCGATGCCGCCCATCGCCGGGAGAATACGACGAATCGGCGCCATTAGCGGCTCGGTCAGCTGAATCAGCACATAATCCACCGCGCCGCGTCCCTGACTGATCCAGCTCATCAGTGAACGAATAATAATTACCCAGAACACCAGATAACCGGCGGATTTCACCAGTGATAGCAGACCTACTAACAGGTTCATCGGGTCGACGGACAGCGCGCCAACCTGAATTAACAGTAAAATCGGATATTTCAGCGTGGTCAGCACAAATGCCAGCAGCAGCGAAGCGGTATCAATCGGCCCGATAGCCGGCAAAATACGCCGCAACGGTTTAATAACTGGCTGGGTGATTTTGACCACAAACTGTGCCAGCGGGTTGTAAAAATCACAGCGCGCCCACTGCATCCAGATACGTAACAGCAGCACCATTACGTAGAGATCAATCAGGGTCTTGACCAGAAAAGTCAACGTCAGCATGAGGTTCCTCAGTTATTGTTGTGAGAGGCGTTAGCGTAATCCCGCGCGCCAAAAATAGCGGTGCCAATACGCACCATGGTGCTGCCAGCCGCGATTGCGGCATCCATATCGTCACTCATTCCCAGAGAAAGCGTATCGACGGTTGGATAGTCCTGCTTCAGTTGTGCCAGCGCCGCGGCCATCTGCCGGCACACCGCCAGCTGGCGGGCATAATCACCCTCCGGCGCCGGAATTGCCATCAGCCCGCGCAGCTGCAAATGCGGCAACTGTGCGATTTCCCGCGCCAGCGCCGGCAATGCCTCCAGCATGATGCCAGATTTGCTCTGTTCGTCGCTGATGTTTATTTGAATTAGCACATTTAACGGCGCGAGATGCGCAGGGCGCTGCTCGTTCAGCCGGGTGGCAATGCGTAACCGGTCCACGGTATGGCACCAGGCAAAATGCTCCGCCACCAGACGACTCTTGTTGGATTGCAAAGGGCCGATAAAGTGCCAGACCAGTTGCGGATAAGCCGCCAGCGCCTGAATCTTATCGACCCCTTCCTGCACATAATTCTCACCAAATGCGATCTGACCGGCGGCCACCGCTTCTTCGACCGCGCTCGCAGGTTTGGTTTTACTGACCGCAAGCAGCGTAACTTCTGCTGGATCGCGGCCGCAACGTTCGGACGCCGCTGAGATCCGCTGGCGAACTTGCTGTAGGTTTTGCTGGATTGAGATCATAGTCAGGAGAACTTTATGGATATCGAAGAAATCGTGGCCCTTAGTGTAAAGCATAACGCCGCCGATCTGCACCTGTGCAGTGGTCATTCGCCACAGTGGCGTTGCCAGGGCCGTCTGTCAGCCATTCCCGGCCAGGCGGAAATCAGCGCCGGGGTGCTGGAATCGCTGGTGACAGGCTGGCTGGACAGCAAGCAGCGTGCTTATCTCGCCTCTGGCGGCGATGTTGATTTTGCGCTTACCTTAGCCAGCGGTACGCGTCTGCGCGCCAGTCTGTTCCGGCAGCGCCATGGTCTGTCGCTGGCGCTGCGTCTGATCGCCAGCCAGTGTCCCGCGCTGGAGACGCTGGGGCTACCCGGAATTATCCCGACCTTATTACAGCAGCCGGACGGTTTACTGTTGATTACCGGCGCAACCGGCAGCGGGAAATCCACTACCCTGGCGGCAATGATTGACCGGCTTAATCAGCAGTGCGACCTGCATATTTTAACCCTTGAGGATCCCATCGAATTTATCCATGGCAGTAAGCGGTCATTGATCCAGCAGCGGGAGATTGGCCTGCATTGCAGCTCGTTTCAGCAGGGATTGCGCGCCGCGCTGCGCGAGGATCCGGATGTGATCCTGCTGGGCGAGTTGCGCGACAGTGAAAGCATTCGTCTGGCGCTGACCGCGGCGGAAACCGGCCATCTGGTGCTGGCGACGCTGCATACCCGCGGCGCTGCCCAGGCTGTTGAACGGCTGGTGGATGTTTTTCCGGCCGCGGAGAAGAGCCTGGTGCGCTGCCAGCTGGCGGGCAGCCTGAAAGCGGTAGTGGCCCAGCGTCTGGTGCCGGGCGTCGGCGGCGGGCGGGTGGCGCTATTTGAGGTGCTGGTCAATACGCCGGCGGTAGCGAATTTGATCCGCGAAGGCAAAAGTCATCAGTTACCCGGCCTGCTGCAAACCGGGATGCAGGCCGGGATGCGCACCTTTGAGCAGAGCCTGCGCGAGCGTATTGCCGCAGGTGCGGTGGCTGACAGCGCCCGGGAGCGTTCTCAGGCAGCATCAGCAATCAGTGATTTTCGAACCAGCTTTCCAGGATAATCACCGCTGACAGGGAATCGACACTGCCTTTGGTCAGCGCGCGAAAACCACCACGGGCAAACAGATCGGCACGCGCTTCAACGGTACTCAGGCGCTCATCATGCAGTTCGACCTGCACGCCAAAACGGCCATGCAGGCGATTGGCAAATTTACGCGCCCTGGCGGTTAGCGGCTGCTCGGTGCCGTCCATATTCAGCGGCAGGCCAACCACCACCCGGTCCGGCTGCCACTCTTTTAGCAGGCGTTCGATACTGTTCCAGTCAGGAATGCCGTCATTGGCTTTCATTGCCGCCAGCGGACGGGCGGTACCGGTAAGCTGCTGGCCGATCGCTACGCCAATGCTCTTGGTGCCAAAATCAAACGACAACAGGGTCATAGTCGACATCAGGCGTGTCCTGCTTCACTGGTGATATTATGAATATCCACACCAATACTTTTCGCCGCTTCACGCCAGCGTTCGGCTATTGGCGTATGAAACAGGATATTGCTATTGGCCGGCGTGGTCAGCCAGGCATTTTCCAGCAGTTCGCCTTCCAGTTGATCTTTTTCCCACGCGCAATAACCCAGCGCGACCAGCACCTGTTCAGGCTGATCGGGGGTACCGATCGATTCCAGCACATCACGTGAGGTGGTAATCACGGTGTTATCGGACACCCGGATACTGGAAGAGAAGGTTCTCTGCGCCGAGTGCAGAATAAAGCCGCGATCTTCCGCCAGCGGACCGCCGGAAAACACTGGCTTATCCAGTTTCACTTCGGGGGTGCGTAACGTCGGCGAAATTTTTAGTTTTTTGAGAATGCCGTCAACCGTTAAGTTTTCCATCGGTTTATTGACGATCAAACCCATGGCACCTTCATCATTATGCTCGCAGATATAGACGACTGAGCGCTTGAATAAAGGGTCCTGTAGAGTAGGCATGGCAATCAAAAAGTGGTGCTGTAAATTCATTGTCACTCGTTCTGTGTTTTGGCTAAGCGCCGCGGCGTAATTGCGCCGTGGCGGTTAACGGGTTGGCAACGAGGCCGAAGCCCCGTGTAAACAATCACGCCAGACGTTTTTCAATCGCATCCATCAGCAGGCCGGTGATAGAGATCGGGAACGCCGCTTCAATTTCGCGCACGCAGGTCGGGCTGGTGACGTTAATTTCCGTCAGCTTGTCGCCGATAATATCCAGACCAACAAAAATCAGCCCTTTCGCTTTCAGCGTCGGGCCGACGCGGCGGGCGATTTCCCAGTCGCTTTCGGTTAACGGCCGTGCTTCACCGCGTCCACCGGCGGCCAGGTTGCCACGGGTTTCCCCTGATTTTGGAATACGCGCCAGGCAGTAAGGTACTGGCTCGCCGTCAATCACTAACACGCGCTTATCACCGTCTTTAATGGCCGGCAGATAGTTTTGCGCCATGCAGTAGAAACTGCCGTGTTCGGTCAGGGTCTCAATGATCACCGACAGGTTCGGATCTTCCTGTTTGATGCGGAAAATCGACGCGCCGCCCATGCCATCAAGTGGCTTCAGAATAATATCGCCGTGTTGTTGCCAGAATTCCCGGATCTGGTGCGCATTACGCGTTACCAGCGTATCCGGCGTCAGTTCCGCAAACCAGGCGGTAAACAGCTTCTCATTACAATCGCGCAGGCTCTGCGGCTTGTTAACAATCAGCGTGCCTTGCTCTTCCGCACGCTCAAGGATATAAGTGGCATAGATAAACTCAGTGTCAAATGGCGGATCTTTACGCATCAGAATCACGTTAAGATCGGCCAGCGCGATATCCTGCTCGCTGCCAAACTCGAACCATTTGTCGTAGTTTTGCTCAACGCTCAGGGTGCGGGTACGCGCACGGCCTTCACCAGCCCGCAGATAGAGATCGTTCATCTCCATATAATGAATTTCATAACCGCGGCGCTGAGCTTCCAGCAGCATGGCAAAGCTGGTGTCTTTTTTAATGTTGATGGAGGTAATCGGGTCCATCACGATCCCAAGCTTAATCATTTATTCTCCTGAATTCGCCAGTAGAGGCTGTAATTATGCCGCCTCTGCTAATGGTTAACGGGAGCCATAAATGGCTCCCCTACAGTGTTTCGGATGATCCCGTCCAGGGACTGCTTGCTGCACTGTTGCGCAGCCTGACACAAAATCATCACCGTTTTTATACCCATTGGGCTACAGTGATTTTTTAGCCAAGGTCACCAAAGCGCACCTGCAAGGCAGTGATGGCCGTCAGAGCGGTGGTTTCGGTGCGCAGTACGCGCGGCCCCAACAGAATATCGGTAAAGCCATGTTGCGCGGTCATGGCGATCTCTTCCGCCGTTAAACCGCCTTCCGGGCCAATCAGTAAACGTATGCGCTCAACAGGCTGTGGCAGGGTATTGATGCTGTGCTGTGCACGCGGGTGCAGATTGAGTTTTAAACCGCTGTCGCTTTCCGCACACCAGCTCTCCAGCGTCATGGCATCGCGCACTTCCGGCACGCTATTGCGCCCGCACTGCTCACAGGCGGCAATGGCGATTTTTTGCCACTGCTGAATCTTTTTCGCCAGCCGATCTGCATCCAGCTTTACGCCACAGCGTTCAGAAAACAAGGGGGTAATCACATTTACCCCCAGTTCAATCGATTTCTGGATGGTAAATTCCATCTTCTCCCCACGTGACATCACCTGGCCTAAGTGCAGATGAAGCGGCGATTCGCGGCTGTCGGCGCGGCTTGAGACGATTTTAACTTTGACGTTTTTTTTATCCGCCTGAATAATCTCGGCGGCAAAAGTCAGATTACTGCCATCAAATAATTCCAGCGCCTGGCCACTGTTCATGCGCAGTACGCGGCCAATATGGTTAGCGGCATCTTCGCACAGGGCAATTTCACTGCCGACCTGTAAGCTGTCGGGATGGTAAATGCGGGGTATACGCATGCGGATCCTGATAATAGCGCCGTACGCCACAAGCGTACGGCAGACAGATGAAAGGCTTAGTTTAGGGTAGGGGTTTTACCGCTGGCAAGCTTGCTGTACATAGGGGTTGTGGTTGCCCTGTACCCGGGCGATGCGTTTATCGCGTTCACACTCCCACACCGTCACCGGATATTGCTTATCCCAGGCGGTCATCAGCTGGGTTTGCTGTGGCGACAGGCGTAGCTGGTATTGATCGCGCATATAGAAATAAGTGCGGGCAATAGCGCCGCGCGCCCGCGCTGGCGGCTCGGCCAGTTTTTGTTTAAAGTCGATTTTCATCTCACAGCGGCCATACTGCGGTTCGCCGCCATTCCACTGACTATACATAAAGTTACCGCGGTCACCGTTCACCTCGCCAATCGCTGGCTGCAGGTTATGCAGATCGGTTTCTATGCGGCGATAAACCGGGTCCTGACTGCAACTTTTGCGTCCACCATCCTGCCAGCACTGGCGCTGATGACCAAACTGCCAGGCGGGAACCACATGTTCCCACTCGATACGTCCGGCGCGGTTGGCGTTTTTGCGTACCTGATAACCGCAGGAGGCGAGGTCCGGCACGCCTTTTTTGCCGTGCCAGGTTATTTTGCAGCCGCAGTAGAAGGTGCCGGGGGCATCGGCGTTAATTTCGGCAGCATAAGCTTTCGCCTGCTGGAAATTATTCTGGTGATAGTTATCCGGGTCCACGCTTTGCGCGGTAAAGGATGCCAGCAGCAGTAAAACTGCCAGGGGAGTGATAATTTTGCGCGACATAATCCATTTTTTCTATTCCGAAAACAGCGCGCAGGTTACCAGATAGCGCAGTGTCTGCGCATTAACGCTAAGGGTAATCAGGGGTCTGGCGTTTAATTTTTAACCGCTATTTGGCAATTTTAAGAATTGGGGAAGTCGCCCGGCTGTAAAATATCGCCGCAGTGCAGACAGCGATATTCACTTTCTCCGCGCACTACGCGATTGTGACGCCGTACCGATAGCTGATGCTGCTGGCAGCGACAGCGATAAGGGAAAGCACGACTACGCACTGATGCCACCGCAAACTGATGGGTACGGCGTGCGGCAACTCCCAGCACTGTCTCCATCATCCATTTCCACTCTTTGCCATGCGGGGCGACGCGGCCAAAGTATTTCCACACCAGCAGATGCGCCAGTTCATGGGGAACCACTTCGTCGATAAATGCCTGCTGATTTTCCATCAGCAGCACCGGATTAAGGCGGATTTCCCAGCTTTGCAGCCACGCGGTGCCGGCAGCGGTGCCGCGCTGCTGATAAACCAGTTTCGGTTCCGGATATTCGCGCTCAAGGCGCAGGTTGGCCTGTTGCAGTTTGCTGCGCAACGCGCGCATTACGGACTGCTGTAAAGCGATAGGGAGTCGGGGCGATTTCATAACAGAAAGAATAATTGCGGCGGGGAAAGGATGCAACTGTGAGAAATGCCGCCCGGTTACGGGCGGCCATATTAATGATTAAGCGCGGGAACCGATGGCACGCAATTTTTTACCTGATAACAGGTTGCGTTCGATATGCTCCAGCGAAATACCTTTGGTTTCAGGGATCAGCCATAAGGTCAGTACGATAAAGAAGATATTCAGACCGGCATATACCCAGAAGGTGTTGGCATTGCCCAGCGTATTCAGCATGGTCAGGAAGGTTGCCCCGACAATCATGTTGGCAATCCAGTTAGTCGCGGTAGAGACGGTGATACCAAAATCACGTCCTTTCAGCGGCTGGATCTCAGAGCAAAGCACCCAAATCAGCGGGCCGGCACTCATGGCAAAACCGATGATAAACATTAACAGCATGGCGATGGCGAAATACTGCGCGCCGGTGCTGTGAATACCAATATGCAGCATGGTGCCGAGGATACCCATACCGACCGCCATCACCAGGAAGCCCAGCGTCAGCGTAGGTTTACGTCCCCAGCGGTCTACCAGGCCGATAGCGATAAAGGTCGCCAGCACGTTGATCAGACCAACAATTACCGTGCCCCACATCTGCTGGGTGGTATTGGTAAAACCGGCAATCTCAAAGATTTTTGGCGCGTAATACATGATTACGTTCATACCGGTGAACTGTTGCATTACCTGTAGCAGTACGCCAAGGAATACCGCGCGCCGGAAGTTGCTGTTGTCTTTAAACAGGCTCCAGCCGGACTGCTTCACTTTCAGGCTTTCACGAATTTCATCCAGCTCACGTTTGGCTTGTTCGCTGGTGTCGCGCAGGCGATCGAGCACCCGTTGCGCATCACGGAAGTTGCCTTTCGCCGCCAGCCAGCGTGGGCTATTTGGCAGGAAGAATACGCCAACCAGCAGCAGCAGGGCCGGAATGGTGATAACACCCAGCATCCAGCGCCAGTTACCGGTGTAGCTAAAGGCGGTATCGGAGAGGTAGGCGCCGAGAATACCGATGGTAATCATCAGCTGATACAACGAGATCATACTGCCGCGAATCTTCTCCGGTGCGATTTCCGAGAGATACAGCGGCGCGGTGTAAGAGGCCACGCCTACCGCCAGACCCAGCAGGACGCGAGCCACAATCAGCATTTCCGCGTTAGGGGCAAATGCTGAACACAGGGAGCCGATAACAAACAGAATGGCGCCCGCCATCAGGCTTTTTTTACGGCCGAGGCTGGAGGACATCCAGCCGCTGACTACCGCACCCACGGCAGCGCCAAACATCATAGAGCTGACGATCCACTCCTGTTGATGGTTAGTCACGGCAAAATCTTTTGCGATAAACGGCAGGGCTCCGGCAATAACGCCGATATCGAGACCAAACAGCAGTCCTGCCAGTGCTGCCAGAAAGCAGACAAATAAGGTCATCGCCTTATTTGAAGTTCTGCTTTTATGTGTATTGCCAGGCATAGTGCCTCCACGTATTAACTATGTTGTTTTTATCAATGTTAGAGAAGCTGTCGCCAGTGAAAAGTGAGGTCGATCACACTAGTGTAATCGGTTACACACGCCGGAACCCTGTAAACCAGCATTTTTCACCCGTTACAGCTTAAATAACCAGTAAGTTATAGCACAGTATAAGTTTCTGACATTATTCCAGTTATTGGCTATCAGACGACGCTGAAAATAGCGCATTTTTTACCTGGTGAATACGCAGTAAAAATCCTAAATTGCAGATAAATAAAGCGTTTCAAAATGTAATCGTTATCACATGAAGCGTTTCAGATGACAAAAAATCGTGACGGGAAGCTGGCGGCGGCATTGATGTCCGCTGATGTTTGTGGGGAGCTGGGGTGTCAAACAGAGGACGCTGTTAAAACAGAGGGAGCCATTAAAACAGAGGGAGCCATTAAGCAGAGGGAGTCATTAAAACAGAGGGAGCCATTAAAACAGAGGGAGCCATTAATGGCCCCCCTACAATTACAATTACAATTACAGATTGGGTGTGGCGGTAAATTACAGACCGGCGGCTTCGCGCAGCTGGGCTGCTTTGTCGGTTTTTTCCCACGGGAAGTGCTCACGGCCAAAGTGACCATAAGCCGCAGTCTGACGGTAGATCGGATGCAGCAGATCCAGCATCTGAATCAGACCGTAAGGACGCAGATCAAAGAATTCACGCACCAGCAGCGTCAGCTGTTCGGTAGAGATTTTCTCGGTACCGAAGGTTTCCACCATAATTGAGGTCGGTTCAGCCACGCCGATAGCGTAAGAAACCTGGATCTCACAGCGGTCAGCCAGACCAGCGGCAACGATATTTTTTGCCACATAGCGTGCGGCGTAAGCCGCGGAGCGGTCAACCTTAGACGGATCTTTACCGGAGAATGCACCGCCGCCGTGACGAGCCATGCCGCCGTAGGTATCCACGATGATTTTACGACCGGTCAGGCCACAGTCACCCATTGGTCCGCCGATCACAAAACGGCCGGTCGGGTTGATAAAGAATTTGGTGCTGGCAGTCAGCCATTCGGCAGGCAGAACCGGTTTGATGATCTCTTCCATCACCGCTTCCTGCAGATCTTTCAGACCAATACTTTCCGCATGCTGGGTCGACAGTACGACCGCATCAATACCCACAATTTTGTTATTGTCGTACTGGAAGGTAACCTGGCTTTTCGCGTCAGGGCGTAACCATGGCAGGGTGCCGTTTTTGCGCACTTCAGCCTGACGCTGCACCAGACGGTGAGCATAGGTAATCGGCGCTGGCATCAGCACTTCGGTCTCATTGGTGGCGTAACCGAACATCAGACCCTGGTCACCGGCGCCTTGCTCCAGCGGATCGGCACGATCAACACCCTGGTTGATATCAGGAGACTGTTTACCAATGGCATTTAACACCGCACAAGAGTTGGCATCAAAGCCCATATCGGAATGTACATAGCCGATTTCACGCACCGTGTTACGGGTGATTTCTTCGATATCAACCCAGGCGGTGGTGGTAATTTCGCCGCCAACCAGAACCATACCGGTTTTTACATAGGTTTCGCAGGCAACGCGCGCTTTCGGATCCTGTTCCAGGATAGCATCCAGCACAGCATCGGAAATTTGGTCAGCGATTTTGTCAGGATGTCCTTCTGATACAGACTCGGACGTAAAAAGGTGTTTAGCCATTTTATTCTTTACCTTACTGAAACGGGTTAAAAAACAACTGCATAGCGAAGAGAAAGGTTAGCCTGACTCCACGCCCCCTCAGGCAAAGCCGTGAGCAGTTCATTTGGTGGAGGCACACATGTCAGACTCAGACTGGCATGATCACAGTGGCATAGCAGTCCAGAAGTTAGCCAGTATAGACGGATTAACATCTGGACGGCTATTTTAGGTTACTCGATAAACGAAATGCCAGTCATTTTTGCCATTGCCTGTTTTTGTTATCGGCACCGCTGGCAATTTTTCCAGACAGCAGTCGCGATCAGCACATTTTGATTTTGCTTTTTTCCGCTTTCAGCTGTATAAAACGCCGCTGCCTGTTTGGCAGAGAAAAGGACGTTGCGTCGCCACGATGTAATCTCCGCCAGATAGCCAGATAACCAAATGGTTTCTGGTTTTCATCCTCTGACCCGTTTTATCCACGTGCTACCAGGCATGTGTGGAGGTGATACGAGTAATGAACCACGTTTTCGTTCTGCACGGTTCGCTACGCCACACTGGCGAGCTTCAATCCTTTTCTGTTTCTCCGTCCATTCTGCTCTCTCGCCGAAGTTATATTCGTTTCGGTAATCTTCACGACACCTGCGCCGGTTAACCTTTTTGCTACAGTACTGTAAGGGATCCTCAGCTTGCTGAAGGGTGACTGCTGCTTTTTCTGACCCGTTTAACGGAGTTCGGCGACGTGTTTCATACTGAAAATTTACTTAAGCCGGCATATGCGCCAGTTCAGTCATTTATGCCAGGTTTATCGACATACTGTGGGTTGTTCTGGCAGGATCGACCTGCGATAGTAGTTAACTGTTTCGCATCATTACTAAAAATTGAGGTTCGCGATGTCTGACGACATGAAGAATATTAAGGGTTCGTCAGCAGGCGAACAGGGTGTACTCCGTTCTATGCAGGAGGTGGCCATGAGCGATCAGGATGCCAGCAAAATGCTGCGCACCTACAATATTGCCTGGTGGGGCAATAACTACTATGACGTCAATGAACTGGGTCATATCAGCGTTTGCCCGGATCCTGATGTGCCGGAAGCGCGGGTTGACCTGGCGAAGCTGGTAAAAGAGCGCGAAGCGGATGGTCAGCGTTTACCCGCTCTGTTCTGCTTCCCGCAGATCCTGCAGCACCGTTTGCGCTCAATTAACGCGGCATTTAAACGCGCGCGCGAATCTTACGGTTATAAAGGGGATTACTTCCTCGTTTATCCAATCAAAGTTAACCAGCATAAGCGGGTAATCGAATCGCTGATCAACTCCGGCGAGCCGCTGGGCCTGGAAGCCGGCTCCAAAGCCGAGCTGATGGCGGTGCTGGCGCACGCCGGGATGACGCGTTCAGTTATCGTCTGTAACGGCTATAAAGATCGCGAATATATCCGTCTGGCCCTGATTGGCGAAAAGCTGGGACACAAAGTGTACCTGGTGCTGGAAAAAATGACCGAAGTGAAGCTGGTGCTGGAAGAAGCGGAGCGCCTGAATGTGGTGCCGCGTCTCGGCATCCGTGCGCGTCTGGCTTCGCAGGGCTCCGGTAAATGGCAGTCGAGCGGCGGTGAGAAATCGAAGTTTGGCCTGTCGGCCACCCAGGTGCTGAAGCTGGTGGAAATTATGCGTGGTGCTGGCCGCATCGACAGCCTGCAACTGCTGCATTTCCACCTCGGTTCGCAGATGTCCAATATCCGCGATATCGCCACCGGCGTGCGTGAGTCGGCCCGTTTCTATGTGGAACTGGCCAAACTGGGCGTCAATATCCAGTGTTTCGACGTCGGCGGCGGCCTTGGCGTCGACTATGAAGGTACGCGTTCGCAGTCCGACTGCTCGGTAAACTATGGTCTGAACGAATACGCCAACAATGTGATTTGGGCGATTGGCGATGCCTGTGAAGAGTATAATCTGCCGCACCCGACGGTGATCACCGAGTCGGGCCGTGCGGTGACGGCGCACCACACGGTACTGGTGTCCAATATTATTGGCGTTGAGCGTAACGAATTCAGCATTCCCCAGGCGCCAAACGCCGATTCACCGCGTCCGATCGTCAGTATGTGGGATACCTGGCAGGAGATGCATGAGCCGAATAACCGCCGCTCATTGCGCGAATGGCTGCACGACAGCCAGATGGATCTGTTTGATATCCATAGCGGCTACTCGCAGGGCACTTACGATCTGGTACAGCGCTCCTGGGCGGAACAGCTCTATCTCAGTATTTGCCACTATATTCAGCTGCATCTCGACCCAAGCAACCGCGCGCATCGGCCGATTATTGATGAGCTGCAGGAGCGGATGGCGGATAAGATTTACGTCAACTTCTCGCTGTTCCAGTCAATGCCGGATGCATGGGGGATCGATCAGCTGTTCCCGGTTCTGCCGCTGGAAGGGCTGAATAAATCACCTGAACGTCGTGCGGTGCTACTGGATATTACCTGCGATTCTGACGGGACGATCGACCACTATATTGACGGCGATGGCATCGCGACCACCATGCCAATGCCGGAGTATGATGTGGAGAATCCACCGATGCTCGGCTTCTTTATGGTCGGCGCCTATCAGGAGATCCTCGGCAATATGCATAACCTGTTCGGTGATACCGAAGCGGTGGATGTGTTTGCCTTTGCTGACGGCAGCGTCGAAGTGCAGCTTTCCGATGAAGGCGATACCGTCGCCGACATGCTGCAGTACGTGCAGCTGGATCCGCAAGAGCTGCTGCGCCATTTCCATAACCAGGTAAAAGAGACCGATCTGGATGAAGAGCTGCGCGCGCAGTTCCTCGAAGAGTTTGAAAGCGGTCTGTACGGTTATACTTATCTGGAAGACGAGTAACCTTTACGCCGACATCAATAATGTCTGCCGTATAACCTAATCCCTTCCTCGTCGGGTTAACGACGCGGAGGGGATTTTTTTTCATCTGTAGCCCGTGATGGCTAGAAGAGGACAGTATGATTAATAACACCCTGGGCCATGAGTATGATAACTCACTGGTTTCTAACGCCTTCGGTTTTATGCGTTTCCCGGTTAACTTCCAGCCTTACGACGCTGATGCCGAGTGGGTGATTACCGGCATCCCTTTCGATGCCGCCACTTCAGGCCGTCCGGGCAGCCGTCTGGGGCCGAACGCCATTCGCCAGATCTCGACCAACCTCGCATGGGAAGGCTGTCGCTATCCGTGGAATTTCGATCTGCGTAAGCGCCTGAAAGTGATCGACTGTGGCGATCTGGTATACGCTTTTGGTGATTCGCAGGATCTGACGGATAAGCTGCAGGCCCATGCCGAAAAACTGCTGGCTAACGGTAAGCGCATGATGACCTTTGGCGGCGATCACTACATCACGCTGCCTCTGCTGCGCGCTCATGCCAAATACTTTGGCAAAATGGCGCTGGTGCATTTCGATGCGCATACCGATACCTATTCTAATGGTGCGAAGTTCGATCACGGTACCATGTTCCATCATGCGCCTGCCGAAGGGCTGATCGATCCGCAGCACTCGGTACAGATCGGTATTCGTACCGAGTTTGATAAAGATCTGGGCTATCACGTGCTGGATGCCGGACAGGTTAACGATCGCAGCGTTGACGATATTCTGGCGCAGGTGCGGCAGATTGTTGGCGATATGCCGGTTTACCTGACCTTTGATATCGACTGTCTTGACCCGGCCCATGCGCCTGGCACCGGCACCCCGGTGATTGGCGGCCTGACCTCGGATAAAGCGCTGAAGCTGGTGCGTGGATTACAGGGGCTGAATATTGTCGGCATGGATCTGGTGGAAGTGGCGCCTGGCTACGACCAGTCAGACCTGACGGCACTGGCGGCGGCGACCCTGGCGCTGGAAATGCTGCATGTGCAGGCAGTAAACAAAGGCGAATAAGCCTCGAACGGCCTGCGAAACGAACATCATTTCGCAGGCCGGGTGATTCTTTAATGATGGTATCGCGGGGTCGCAGCGGACCATTCGAGATTTCCCCGCATCCAGTGTTCCATACCCGCAATATAGCGCTGTATGAATTTCCGATCGGCGGCTGAAAGCTTAAGCTGATGCAAAAACGCGGGGAGCTTTGTCCGGGCGCGCAGAAAACACTTTACCCGCGAGGTAATCAGATGATTCACCAGTATCATCGCAGCGGTGATATCGCACCCCGTTTGATGCGCAAAAATAACCACATAACTATTGTTCGCCGGGTGCGCAATCTCTTTGGCATAAGACCAGATATCGTTGGTCATGCCGATCACATCACAGGTGGCATCGGTCATGATCTGGTATAGCTCGCTGTCACAGAACGCCGGCGGCAGTTCTCTATGGTAAGCATATTCGTTGATGCTCAGAGTGGTTTTTGCTGCTCCGCTATTGCGGCGTATTTCTGCAAAGGTCAGCAGGTCGGGAATATACCCTTCCGCGGTGATGGTAATCTCTTGCTGCAACGAAATCAGGTACTGCTCAATCGTCAGCAGAAAGCGTTGTTGAGCATGCTGCCCCATGCCGGCAGAAAGTTTTTGCCACAGCATCTGCCATGCTGTTTCAAGGGGGCGACAGGCAGTGGCTCCGCCGTCAGATTTAATCACCTGCCGCAAATGGGTGAGCATCGCCAGCGCATTATCGGCGCCTGACGGGTCGCAGGGTTCATCCAGCTGGTCGTCCAGAATAAAAAGCCAGTTGATCCAGTTAATAATTTGTTCTAATTCGGCCGCGCCTACATCAGGGTAGGTTCTGGCTGCCAGATCGCCGAAGGTTATAAATTGCTGTAATTGTTCGGTTTCATTGGCCGCATCTACCAGCGCGGTGAATCTCAGCCACGCCAGCGCATGGCGGGTGGCAATCTGCTGGTGCGGATTTCTCCGTGCAGTAAAGGGAATGTAGAATTCAGCTACATCAACCGTATGCATGATTAGTTCCTCAGCCAGCCGATTGCCATGCGCGCAGCAACCGCTGGCGCAAATAGCGCTGACGGGGGATCGACCATATTCATCACACGCACGAAGCGTCGGTAGATATCAGGGGATTTTGTCGCCATGATCAGAACCTGATCCAGATAATGCTGCGCCAGTCGGTCATACCATGTACTTTCACCGCCTTCAGTGGTGGGATACAACAGATCCGCCCCTGTCGCCATGGTCCATGGCCACGCGCACAGCGCTGCAAGCTGCTGGCGAAAGGCGGCGGTGAGGTCGGCAAGTGCGGCCTGCGAATCTAACACCCTGTCCAGCAGCTCAGCAGACAGCAGCGCTACCGTCATCCCCTGGCCATATATTGGGTTAAATCCACAGACAGCATCCCCCATCACCATCAAACCCGCGGGCCATTTCGCCTGGCGTTCATAGTGGATCCAGCGGTTTTCTGTCCGGCGGAAATGGTAGATCGGTGAAACCGGCTCAGCCGCTGTCAGCGCCTGATACAGCTCCGCCGAACGCAGACTGCGGGCAAAGTTAACAAAACCGGCCTCATCCTTCGGCGGATAATCACCGCCGCCGCCCATCAGCACCACCATCCACTGATTATGCTCAATGGCAAATATCCCCCCGGCGCGAAAACAGTCGGGCGGATGGGCGCTGACGATCAGCGCTTTCCATGGCGGCGAACTGGCGCCAGCCGGAAGGCGACAGAGGCGCGATGAATAACCGAGGAAGGCGTTAACGGTGCGCGTTTCCGCCAGGCCATATCCCAGCTGGTCGAGCCATTTGGCGCTCCGGGAGCCGCGTCCGCTGGCATCAATCACCAAATCTGCCGCCAGCCGTTGTCTGGCGGCGATAGCAGTGGAGCTGGCCATCATCTCAACGCCGCAGATCTGCCCCGTTTGCGCATCAACCTGCAGGCCAACTACTTTGTGCTGGCTGATTAATTCCACGCGGCTGTCCGCGACGACGCGACGTCGCAGCACGAATTCCAGCAGATCGCGGCTGGTGGAGCAGGTGATTAAACCCTCGCCGCCCGCGGCCATCCAGCCGGCAGGCCCGAACCAGCGCACATCGGCGTACCAGTCCAGTGGCATGGCGCCAAGATCAAACAGTTCCGCTGTTAGCTGCGGGAAAAAGTGGTCGAGCACTTGCCGCCCGCGCACCATTAACAGATGCACATGACGCGCCTGTGGCACGCCTTTTCGCGCTTGCGGCGTCGCGGGCAGTTGATCCTGTTCAATCACATATACGCGGGGAAAGTGGTTGCACAGCACACGGGCGGCCATCAGACCGGCGACGCCAGCGCCGATAACAATAGCGCTGCTCCGCTGATGTTTCGTCGGCGATGGACCATCAGTCGTGACATGCAAATAGTCAGGTTGAAAGGGGTGAATTTGCATAGCCCTGTTCTCCAGGCGGAGTCATGGCATTGGGTTGAGCGATATTGGCTAAAAAATAGTCGTTCTGTCGGCAAAGTAAAGCGGTAACAGGCGCACTTTTATTTAAAAAGATGCGCCTTTGACTGAATGTAAAAATGCTGGCCGGGTAGCGGTTACTTGCCCGCCGCAATCCGATCTTTAATATGTTGCGCGCGCGCTTCAGAAGAAGGGTGCGAGTCAAACATCGTGCTCTGATGACTGCCTTCCAGCTTCGCCAGTTTCTCAAAACTGGTGGCTAAGCCATTGGGATTAATGCCGCGTTTCTTCAGCAAATCAAACGAATAGTCATCTGCCTGCGACTCCTGGGTCTGAGAGAACTGTGCATTAACCAGCTTTTCGCCAAGATCGCCCAGCTGTGATTGCGACAGCGTGGCGGCAATACCACCGGCAGATCCTGCCGCAGTACGCGCAGCGGTGGTGGCCCAGGCGACCTGCATTGCTTTACGCGTATGCCCCAGCGCGACGTGGCCCATTTCATGACCCAGCACACCTTCGACTTCATTGTCGCTCATCAGATCCATTAAACCGCTATAGACGCGGATGCAGCCGTTGGCCATCGCCCAGGCATTGACGTCTTTGGTCAGATAGACCTTATAGTTGGCGGGAGTACCATTGATATTGTCGCCCAGCGCCGCAGAAATTTTTGCCAGTCGTTTGGCATACTCGCTGCTGGCGGGTGCAATTTGTGCTTTGCTGTCCATCTCCTGACAGGATTTATTGCTCAGCTCTTTCACCTGTTCATCGCTAAGGGTGGCAGCCTGGAAAGCCTGCGCGCCGGACTGCATTAAAGAATTGGTATCCAGATTCTGGCAACCAGAAAGTAAAGTGGCAATGCTCAATGCCAGCACAGAAGTTCGAATTTTCATTCCATTTATCCCATAAAGGTAACATTCAACGTAACAAGGCAATAAAAACAAACACCTGAAAAAATCTCAGCGTAGCAGATTTTCGCAGAATCATTTTTTTATAGCTGTTTAGCTGGTAAATGCATAGCCGATCAGGTCGCAAAGCGCGAATTGTGCCGGTTTTTTTGCAATATACGCCATGTACATTTCCCCTGTTTTTCATGTACATTGATTGTCGTCTTTCCTTTGGCTTTGCCTGATAACTGATTAATTACAATAAGTTAGGGACGGCGAAGCGAATCACCCCCGAACTGGAGTAGAAAATGCCTTCTCGTAAAGAGCTTGCCAACGCCATTCGCGCACTCAGTATGGATGCAGTGCAAAAAGCCAAATCTGGCCACCCGGGTGCCCCAATGGGCATGGCAGATATCGCCGAAGTATTGTGGCGCGACTATCTGAACCATAACCCAACCAACCCGCAGTGGGCCGATCGTGACCGTTTTATCCTCTCTAACGGCCATGGCTCAATGCTGATTTACAGCCTGTTGCACCTCACTGGCTACGATCTGCCGATGAAAGAGCTGGAAAACTTCCGCCAGTTGCATTCCAAAACCCCAGGCCACCCTGAGTTCGGTTACACCGTCGGTGTGGAAACCACCACTGGCCCACTCGGCCAGGGTATCGCTAATGCGGTCGGTTTCGCCATTGCTGAGCGCACGTTAGCGGCACAGTTCAACCGCGAAGGCCACGATATCGTTGACCATAACACCTATGTGTTTATGGGCGACGGCTGCATGATGGAAGGTATCTCCCACGAAGTTTGTTCACTGGCGGGTACGCTGAAACTGGGCAAACTGGTCGCCTTCTATGACGACAACGGTATCTCCATCGACGGCCATATTGACGGCTGGTTTACTGACGATACCGCAAAACGTTTCGAAGCCTACGGCTGGCACGTGGTGCGCGGCGTTGACGGCCATGACGCTGCGGCGATCAAAGCGGCGATCGAAGAAGCGAAAACCGTTAGTGACAAACCATCACTGCTGATGTGCAAAACCGTCATCGGTTTTGGTTCACCAAACAAAGCTGGCACCCACGATTCACACGGCGCGCCGCTGGGTGACGCGGAAATCGCCCTGACCCGTAAGCAACTGGGCTGGGAACATGCGCCGTTTGTCATTCCACAAGAGATCTATGCTCAGTGGGACGCGAAAGAAGCGGGTCAGGCGAAAGAAGCCGCATGGAACGAGAAATTCGCCGCCTACGCCAAAGCCTGGCCGGAACTGGCTGCTGAATTTAAGCGTCGTAGCGTGAATGCGCTGCCAGCCAACTGGCAGGAAGAGTCACAGAAATATATTGAGCAGCTGCAGGCTAATCCGGCGAAAATCGCCAGCCGTAAAGCTTCGCAGAACGCCATCGAAGCCTTTGGTAAGCTGCTGCCGGAATACCTTGGCGGCTCCGCTGACCTTGCGCCAAGCAACCTGACCATGTGGTCTGGTTCGAAAGCCATCAACGAAGATCTGGCCGGTAACTATATCCATTACGGTGTGCGTGAGTTCGGTATGACCGCCATCGCTAACGGTATCTCGCTGCACGGTGGTTTCCTGCCGTACACCGCGACCTTCCTGATGTTTGTTGAATATGCACGTAATGCTGCACGCATGGCGGCACTGATGAAGATTCGTCAGGTCATGGTCTATACCCACGACTCTATTGGTCTGGGTGAAGATGGCCCAACGCACCAGCCGGTTGAGCAGATGGCCAGCCTGCGCGTAACGCCAAATATGAGCCTGTGGCGTCCGTGTGACCAGGTTGAGTCTGCGGTAGCCTGGAAATATGCTATCGAGCGTCAGGATGGCCCGACAGCACTGATCTTCTCCCGTCAGAACCTGGCGCAGCAGGATCGTACTACTGAGCAACTGGCAAATGTGACGCGCGGCGCCTACGTACTGAAGGATTGTGCCGGTCAGCCGGAAGTGATCCTGATTGCTACCGGTTCCGAAGTTGAGCTGGCGGTGGGTGCTTATGATCAGCTGACTGCCGAAGGTCGCAAGGTGCGCGTGGTTTCCATGCCGTCTACCGACGCCTTTGACAAGCAGGATGCGGCCTACCGTGAATCTGTACTGCCAAAAGCGGTTAGCGCCCGCGTTGCTATCGAAGCGGGTATTGCTGACTACTGGTACAAATACACCGGCCTGAATGGCGCGGTGATCGGTATGACCACTTTCGGCGAGTCGGCACCGGCTGAAAAACTGTTCGATCTGTTTGGCTTTACCGTGGCCAATGTGGTTGCAAAAGCAAAAGAACTGCTGTAACCGCCAGCAGCCATTACTGGCTCTCCGGCGGCACTGAGGTAAAGGCGGCATTTATGCCGCCTTTTTCCTGAATTATTCCTGCAGTAATAACTCTTTTTTGTTCATATTTGTGATGTAGATCTAATATTTTGCAGCATAATTGATCACAATCATTCCCGCTATTCCTGACTTCCTTTATTCTGGCTGAAGCGTTTCAGTTGGCAGTTATGCCAACCTCAGTAAGCTAATTTGCGCGGTAAAATTCCCTGTACAAATTGAAACGGCTGGGACAGGCTATCGGCTGGATAAACAGGTGAATTGTAACGCAGGAGTGATATGACCGTTCGCGTAGCTATTAACGGCTTTGGACGCATCGGGCGCAACGTGTTACGTGCTTTGTACGAAACCGGGCGTCGGGCTGAAATTACAGTGGTTGCCATCAATGAACTGGCCGATGCCACGGGCATGGCGCATCTGCTGAAATATGATACCAGCCACGGGCGTTTTGCCTGGGATGTGCGTCAGGAGCGCGACCAGCTGTCGGTCGGCGACGATAACATTCGTATTCTGCATCTGGCGCAAATTGCTGAGCTACCGTGGCGCGAACTGAATGTTGATGTGGTGCTCGACTGTACCGGCGTTTACGGCAGTCGCGCTGATGGCGAGGCGCATCTGCAGGCCGGGGCAAAAAAGGTGTTGTTTTCCCATCCTGGCGGTAACGATCTGGACGCCACCGTGGTTTTTGGTGTCAATGAGCAAGCGCTGCGCAGCAGCGACCGCATTGTGTCGAATGCCTCCTGCACCACCAACTGCATTATTCCGATTATTAAGCTGCTGGATGACGCCTTTAATATTGAATCCGGCACCGTAACCACGATTCACTCCGCGATGCACGATCAGCAGGTGATCGACGCCTATCATCCCGATTTGCGCCGCACCCGTGCCGCCAGTCAGTCGATCATTCCGGTTGATACGCGCCTTGCGGCGGGGATTACCCGTATTTTTCCGAAATTTAACGACCGCTTTGAAGCTATTGCCGTACGCGTGCCAACGATTAACGTTACGGCCATCGATTTAAGCGTCAGTGTACGCAATGCTGTCAATGCCAGTGAGGTCAACGCCTTACTGCAAAATGCATCAGAAGGGGCATTTAGTGGTATAGTTGACTATACGGAACTACCGTTAGTCTCTATTGATTTTAACCACGATCCGCACAGTGCTATTGTCGACGGCACGCAGACGCGGGTTAGTGGTCAGCACCTGATTAAGACCTTGGTCTGGTGCGACAACGAATGGGGCTTTGCTAACCGTATGATCGACACCACGTTAGCAATGGCCGCAAGCGGTTTCACCCAGGACGCAGTCAGCGTCCGGCAAAACTTATGAGAATCAACCGAGAGGGTTCACCATGTCTGTAATTAAGATGACCGATCTGGATCTTGCTGGTAAACGTGTTCTGATCCGTGCGGATTTAAACGTGCCAGTTAAAGAAGGGAAAGTGACGTCTGATGCACGTATTCGTGCTTCTCTGCCGACCATCGAACAAGCACTGAAACAGGGTGCAAAAGTGATGGTAACCTCTCACCTGGGTCGCCCGACCGAAGGTGAATACAACGAAGAGTTCTCTCTGCTGCCGGTTGTTAACTACCTGAAAGACAAACTGGGTGCCGATAACGTTACCCTGGCGAAAGATTACCTCGACGGTGTTGAACTGACCGCAGGCAAACTGGTCGTGCTGGAAAACGTTCGCTTTAACAAAGGCGAGAAGAAAGACGACGAAGCGCTGTCGAAGAAATACGCCGCACTGTGCGACGTGTTTGTGATGGATGCTTTCGGTACCGCACACCGCGCCCAGGCATCAACCCACGGCGTAGGCAAATTTGCGCCAATCGCTTGTGCCGGTCCGTTGCTGGCTGCTGAGCTGGACGCCCTGGGTAAAGCGCTGAAAGCGCCTGCGCGCCCAATGGTTGCCGTGGTTGGCGGTTCTAAAGTTTCCACTAAATTCGACGTGCTGAACTCACTGGTAAAAATCGCTGACACGGTGATCGTTGGTGGTGGTATTGCCAACACTTTCGTGGCTATCGACAACAATGTCGGTAAATCTCTGTACGAACCTGACTTCGTGGCAGCGGCGAAAGGCCTGCGTGATGAGTTTGGTATTCCGGTGCCTACTGACTCTCGCGTCGGCACGGAATTCTCTGAAACTGCACCAGCAACCGTGAAAAAAGTTTCTGAAGTTCAGGATAATGAAGAGATTATGGACTTCGGCGACGAAACCGCAGAAGCCATGGCAAAACTGCTGAAAGAAGCCAAAACCATTCTGTGGAATGGCCCGGTAGGCGTGTTTGAGTTCCCTAACTTCCGTCGCGGCACTGAAATCATCGCTAATGCTATCGCTGACAGCGAAGCATTTTCTATCGCTGGCGGTGGTGACACCCTGGCAGCAATTGACCTGTTCGGCATTGAAGATAAAATCTCCTACATCTCTACCGGCGGCGGCGCATTCCTCGAGTTCGTGGAAGGCAAAGTGCTGCCAGCGGTAGCCATGCTGGAAGCGCGTGCTAAGCAGTAATTTTTGCGGCAGGGGTTTTGCCCCCTGCCAGTACGTTTTGCCTGCGATACCCGTTATGCTTCAGGCTGCGGTGCGCTGGCCGCGCCCCGCCTGATTCAGGCTATAATGGGCGAAACTGAACCAACTTTTTTTATACTGCCAACGAAACAGGACAAATAGCATGTCTAAAATTTTTGATTTCGTAAAACCAGGCGTTGTCACCGGTGATGACGTACAGAAGGTTTTCCAGATTGCGAAAGAAAACAAATTCGCACTGCCAGCAGTTAACTGCGTCGGCACTGACTCAATCAATGCCGTTCTGGAAACTGCTGCCAAAGTTAAAGCACCGGTTATCGTCCAGTTCTCTAATGGCGGTGCTGCATTTATCGCTGGTAAAGGCCTGAAATCCGATGTGCCACAGGCTGCGGCAATTCAGGGCGCAATCTCTGGCGCACACCACGTGCATCAGATGGCAGAACAGTATGGCGTGCCGGTAATTCTGCACACCGACCACTGTGCGAAGAAACTGCTGCCATGGATCGACGGTCTGCTGGACGCCGGTGAAAAACACTTCGCCGCTACCGGTAAACCACTGTTCTCTTCTCATATGATTGACCTGTCAGAAGAGTCTCTGGAAGAAAACATCGAGATCTGCAGCAAGTATCTGGCGCGCATGTCAAAAATCAACATGACCCTGGAAATCGAACTGGGCTGTACCGGTGGTGAAGAAGATGGCGTGGACAACAGCCATATGGACGCATCTGCACTGTACACTCAGCCGAAGGACGTTGATTACGCCTACGAAAAACTGAATGCTATCAGCCCACGTTTCACCATCGCTGCCTCTTTCGGTAACGTACACGGCGTGTACAAACCAGGCAACGTTAAGCTGACCCCGACCATTCTGAAAGATTCTCAGGAATACGTCAGCAAGAAACATGGCCTGCCGCACAACTCGCTGGATTTCGTTTTCCACGGTGGTTCCGGTTCTTCTGCTCAGGAAATCAAAGATTCAATCAGCTACGGTGTAGTGAAAATGAACATTGATACCGATACCCAATGGGCGACCTGGGACGGCATCCTGCAGTACTACAAAAAGAACGAAGGCTATCTGCAGGGCCAGCTGGGTAACCCGGAAGGCGCAGACAAACCAAACAAGAAATACTACGATCCACGCGTATGGCTGCGTGCTTCTCAGTCTTCCATGTGTGTACGTCTGGAACAGGCATTTAAAGAACTGAACGCAATCGACGTTCTGTAATTGCCGACTGATTAAAAAAGGCCCTGCGGGGCCTTTTTTTATGGGCAAATGGCGGAAAAATGTAAGGAAATTCTGCGGTTGTTTGGCAGACTCAGCTTTTTTGCTTACCCTTGGTAAGTTAACTGGGTTGTCGGAGTACTCTGGCAATGTTTTGTTATTTCCCGTTGGGGATTCACTACAGGGCTGATAAATGGAAGATTTAAACGTGATTGATGGCATTAACAATGCAGGTGGCTGGCTGGTGCGCAACCAGGCGTTGCTGCTCAGTTATGCGGTAAATATTGTCGCCGCCATCGCGATCATCATTATCGGGATGATCGTGGCGCGTATTGTCTCTAATGGCGTCAATAAAGTGCTGCTGGCGCGTGGCATTGATGCGACCGTCGCCGACTTCCTTGCGGCGCTGGTGCGCTATGGCGTGATTGCCTTTACCCTGATTGCCGCGCTGGGGCGCGTTGGCGTGCAGACCGCATCGGTAATTGCCGTGATGGGCGCCGCCGGTCTGGCGGTAGGCCTGGCGTTGCAGGGGTCGTTGTCGAATCTGGCGGCTGGCGTGCTGCTGGTAACGTTCCGCCCTTTCCGTACCGGTGAGTTTGTCGACCTGGGCGGCGTTATGGGCACGGTACTGAATGTGCAAATCTTCTCCACCACCCTGCGCTCGGCTGACGGCAAAATCGTGGTGGTGCCAAACGGAAAAATTATTGCCGGCAATATTATTAACTTCTCCCGCGAGCCGGTGCGTCGTAATGAATTTATCATTGGCGTGGCTTACGATGCGGACGTTGATGAAGTGAAACAACTGCTGCGCGCAGTGGTGGAAGCCGACAGCCGGGTGCTGCAAGATCGCGGTATTCAGATCGGTCTGAATGAACTGGCCGCTTCGTCGCTGAATTTTGTTGTGCGCTGCTGGAGCAACAGTAGCGATCTGCAGGATGTGTACTGGGACCTGATGGCGAACTTTAAGAAAGCGCTGGATGGCAAAGGTATCGGCATCCCTTATCCGCAGATGGATGTCCATCTGCATCGCAGCAAAGCGCCACAGCAGCAGACGGCAGCTGAGTAAGCCATCAATTTGTGGCGGGTTCACTCCCGCCATCCGTTCACCCTGTTTTTATTAGTATTACTGATGCAATATTAATTTTTTAAATTTCCTCTAATAATTATGTCAGGTTAAACTTGCCCGGAAAATCACAATGATGAGGGCTTTTCCGGTGTTTTCAATTTATTTTCAGGGTGTTGCGTTAGGCGCAGCACTGATATTACCGCTCGGGCCACAGAATGCTTTTGTGATGAATCAGGGGGTAAGGCGTCAATATCATTTGATGACCGCCGGCCTCTGTACCCTGAGCGATATTTTACTGATTTGCGCCGGAATATTTGGCGGCAGCGCACTGCTGAATCAGTCGCCACTATTACTGAATCTGGTGACCTGGGGCGGGGTAGCTTTTTTGTTATGGTATGGCTGGGGCGCGCTGCGTAGCGCATTTAGCGGCAATGTTGCACTGGCGGCTGATAGTGCGATGCAGCACAGCCGCTGGCGGATTATCGCCACCATGATGGCGGTCACCTGGCTGAATCCCCATGTCTATCTCGACACCTTTGTGGTGCTCGGTAGTCTGGGGGGGCAGTTACCTGCCGCCGCGCGTTACTGGTTTGCTTTGGGTTCCATTAGCGCTTCGGTGATCTGGTTTTTCGGTCTGGCGCTGCTGGCGGCATGGCTCTCACCGCTACTGCGCACCCGTAAAGCTCAGCGGATCATTAATTTGCTGGTGGGAATGGTGATGTGGTTTATCGCCCTGAAACTGGCGCAGCAGGGGATTGCGGGGTTTAATTAGGGTTGAATCGCTATCGGGCATAGTGAAAACTCGGAGCATCACGCATAGTGACACTGATGGCGGCGGGATATGCTGATGGTAATACTAAAGACGTCTCAAGGAGGACTTCAGGTGAAATTAAAAGCGCTGGCTCTGGCCGCAATAATCGGCACAGGAACATTGCCTTTGACCGGGCAGGCAGAAGAGTTACCGAATGGCCCGCATGTGGTGACCTCCGGGCAGGCAAGCGTCGATGCCACGCCGGATATCGCCACGCTGGCGATTGAAGTGAATGTTTCTGCGAAAGATGCCGCGGAAGCGAAGAAACAGGCGGACGCCCGGGTGGCGCAGTACTTCGATCTGTTACAAAAAAACGGCATTGAGAAGAAGGATATCGATGCGGCAAACCTGCGAACCCAGCCAGAATACGATTATACCAAAGAAGGAAAATCGGTACTGAAGGGCTATCGTGCGGTGCGTCAGGTGCAGGTCACGCTGCGTCAGCTGGATAAGCTGAACGATCTGCTGGACGGGGCGCTGAAGTCCGGACTGAATGAGATCCGCTCGGTTGAACTGGGCGTGGCGCACCCGGATGAATACCGTAACCAGGCGCGTAAAGCGGCAATTGATAACGCCACTAAACAGGCGGCGGATCTGGCCGCAGGCTTTAATGCCAAACTGGGTCCGGTCTACAGCATTCGTTATCATGTGGCGAACTATCAGCCGATGCCAGTGGCACGGATGTATAAAACTGCGGAAGCCGCGCCGATGACCTCTGCTGAGCAGACCTATGAGCAGCAGAGCATTCACTTTGACGACCAGGTTGATGTGGTGTTTGAGATTCAGCGTAACCCGTAATATCCGCGGGTTGCGATGGGGAAAACCATTGATACGGGCGGCATTTATGTACAACCGCCACATGGGTTACAGATCTGACCGGCCACATGGGTAACACATTTAGGTCGGGTCGATCCGGATGATACTCTGCTCAACTCTGTCGTAGTAAGCAAGTATCATCCGGTCGAACAGGATCGCGTCCAGTCCGTCATCCACCTCCAGAACCCTTACGTACTCCCCCTGTAGCGCTTCGCTCAGGAACAGCCCTCCACCGATTTTTATCGCCCCCTTCGGTGACACCAGACAGAGCGCTGAGCTTTCCGGATACTCCACATCCGGCACTTTTCCGTCCCAGATTCGTAATGAAGGGACCCATACCGATGAGGGCGGTTGCCCGCCATGCGCCTCATGTGGCCTCTCATG
>NZ_JAHXPU010000008.1:0-28652 GCF_047308185.1 Pantoea sp. B65 | reverse complement strand
CCCTTGTATCTTGTTTTCTGTGGTGGTTAGCTACCACTACATGAAACGGAGGCAGATTCAGGCTCCCCTTAAGGCTCTGACCTTCATTCGTAGCATAATCCCTCCGTTTCTCCTTTCACGCCAGCATCTACTCTGAACGGTAACCGGAAGCTCTGACTTCGTATGTACAAGGCAGGATGGCGTGATGGTTTATGTGAAAGGGAGACAACCTCATGATTTATCTCGGCGTTGATATCAGCAAACAAAAATTCGATGTCTGCCTGCTCCCCGAAGGCTCCTCGGGGAAAAAGAAAAGCAAAGTCTTTAAGAATGCACCCGGTGCTGACCGGGAGCTGAAGACCTGGCTGCTCCGGCAGAAGTGTGATCCCGCACAGGTGACCGTGGTTATGGAGGCGACCAGCGTTTATCACGAAAACCTCGCCTTTGCCCTTCATCACGACAGCACCGTAACCGTCTGTATGGCAAATCCGCAGCGGGTGCGCGAGTTCGCAAGAGGCATGGGTATCCTGACCAAAAATGACACCGTGGATGCTTTTGTTCTGGCCTGCTACGGTGAACTGAAACAGCCTGAACCCTGGGTTCCCCCCGCGCCGGAAGTCCGCAAACTGCGGGCACTGTTGCGCCGCCGGGACGCCCTGCAGGAGGATGTGCAGCGCACCCTCAACCGCCTGGAAAAGGCTCTCTCAACGCAGACGCCGCGCGAGGTGATAACATCCCTTAAGCGCACCCGCCAGTGGCTGCAGAAAGAGCTGGAGCGCATAGAGCAGCTTATCGCAGACCATATAAACAACCATCCCGGACTGAAAGAAGATCTCGACCTGCTGAAGTCGATAAAGTGCGTCAAGGATAAAACCGGCCAGATGATGCTGGCAGTTCTGCGCGCAGGAGAGTTCAGGAGCGCTTCGCAGGTGGCGGCGTATCTCGGTCTGGTCCCGGTGGAAAGGTCATCAGGAAGCTCGGTATGGCACAGGCCGCGGATGTCAAAGGCGGGGCCACCGGAAGTGCGTGCAAAGCTGTATGTGGCCGCGCTGAGCGCCATTCGTTATAACGCACAGGGCAAGGCGCTTTATGAGCGGCTGCTTGCCAGAGGCACCGCAAAAAAAGCGGCAGTGGGTGCGGTGATGAGGAAACTGGTGCATCTGTGCTACGGGGTACTGAAGACACGGCAGCCATGGGACGCAAACTATGCAGCTACCGCTTGACGTTCAAGACGGTAGCTACAGTGTTTCAGACATTCCCGGGTAGGGGCGGCATTTATGCCGCCCGTGCCGATGAGAATGTCGCCGTCCATAGCGGTTTATTTATCGTAACTCAGCGTCAGACCTGACGGGGTAATCACCACCCGGCGATCTTCAAATTCAAAACCGTTAAGCGTAACGCCGTTATGCGACATAAAACTCAAAATATTCTGTATCATCCGGTGCCCGTGCGGGTCCGAATAGTAGAGCGGTTGATAGCTGTAGAGTAAACCGATCGGCGTGCGGTATTGCATCTGCATCTTAATCTTACTGCTAAAATTACTATCGTCCGGGCTGGTCAGCGTGATAAACACCGCCCCGCCGCGCACTTCAAAGCGCGGATCGTAAAGCTCGCGTTTATCAGCCAGTAAATCGTAATAGCCCAGCTGAATATTCTCGTTGGTGATCTGCGGTAAAAAAATATCACTGGTATTACTGGCAGGTAGCGAGCGAAACAGCATCGCCATCACCAGTACCAAAAAAATAAGTACCATCAGGCTAATTGACGCATATTGCCATTTCATTTAATTTCCTCTCCGTTTCATTATAAATCAAGGAATTAAGCTGCGTGTTATCCTGCCGCCAGTGAAAAATATTCATTGCCAGCTGGCGCTGATCGCAACGGCTGCGCAGGCTGATAGTAAAGTTGAGTAAGGTGCCGGATGAGTGGAAATAGACATCCATTTTGACCTTACGTTTTTTAAGTTCATTATCCAGCTTAAATAGCGTAGAGCCCATAATGCTATTAATCTCCTCACGTGTTCCCTCATTGCCCCGATTAAATTGCTCTAATTGCAGCAGGCGAATTTGCGCATAAACCCCTGCCTGATGCTCCTCAAAGCGCGGCTGCGGAGGATGGTCGCTGAACCAAATCGCCGCCGCCAGGCACAGTACGAAAATCTGTAACAGGAAAATGCCCTGCCACAGGCGACGCGTACGTTTATCATGTTTAGTGGCGATCTGCTTTTCGGTTTCCGGCAGCGACTCTTTTAGCCACTCTTCTGCCGGTGAGCTCTCGGCTTCCGCCGTTCCTTCAGCTTCTCCGGCTGCCGGAGGGCTGTCTGCGGGTAGCTCTTCGGTTTCATTTTGCCCGGAGAAGGGATCTTTCCCATGGCGACGAAAATGACAGTAGGCGGCATCCAGTACGTAGCCCCTTTTCGGAATGGTTTTGATAATGCGCTGCTGTTTGCCATCGTCCTCTAATGCCACGCGTAGCGCATGGATGGCGTTCGGCAGGCTGTTACTACCAATCACCCGACGCTCCCAGACCAGCGTGTTCAGCTCTTCACGCGTAAGGATCTGGTCTGCATGCTGGATCATCACAATCAGCAATTTCAGCTGATATTCACCCAGACGCCGCTGTTCACCACTCTCCTGATGAATTAATGCGCCTGCGCTGATATCGATAAGCCAGTTGTTAATGACACATTCGGCGTTCATGGCGGCCCGGAAGGTTGAAATACTTAGCATTAGTATAATGAATCACTCAAAATTGCGCCTGGTGTAATTAAAGTAAGAAAAATCTTTATCAAATAGAATCAAGATTAATTCACTTGTCGTATATTGTTTATATTTAAAGCGGACTTATTACGCTATTTAACCTATTCTGAAATGCATTAACTGTAAAGGGCATTTTTTTGATGTTTCTGACCTCGGGGGTTTTGATAACCCCTTATCTTTCAATGTTTTTTAAAAATGAAAATTTCACAATGATAAGCGATATTAATGATATTTAATTAAAATTATATTTATGGAAATAGTTATGGCCATCCGTTTAAGTTACGTTTAACTGGTGTCGTTTTTATTTTCGAATAGGATTCTTATAACGAAAGCTTTAATAAAAAATGATTTTTTTATCTGTTATTTAATTCTCCTCCGCCGGGTGTCGTTCTTGTTAGTTGTCAGCAGCAACATCTTGTATCAACTAAACAAGTTACATTCACCCACGGAGAGAAAACCATGCTATCTATTTTTACCAGCCAGGCGGCGATGTCATCTACAACGGCAATGAACAAAGCCAATAGCGGCCTGAATGTTGCGATGCAGCGTCTCGGTACCGGTAAACGTATTAACTCAGCAGCGGATGATGCCGCAGGACTGCAAATTGCGACCCGTTTACAGGCGCAGTCTAACGGCATGAATGTCGCCCAGGGCAACATCTCTAAAGCCACCGCTCTGCTGCAGACGGCAGAAGGTGCGTTCGATGAGATGACCAACATCATGTACCGCATGAAGGATCTGGCAACGCAGGCGGCGGATGACACCAACAACGCCAATGACCGTGAATCTCTGCAGGCTGAGTTCACCGAGCTGAATGCTGAACTGAACAATATCATGAGCAACACCTCTTATGGTTCCGACAAGCTGCTGTCTGCTTCAGGCGGCAAGCTGGCGTCAGGCATGCAGTTCCAGATCGGCGCCGGTACCGATGAAATCCTGAAGGTGGATGTTTCTTCTAATCTGTCAGGTATCAGCGGTCATCTGGGAACACTGGCGTCTTCCAGCATTTCCGGCAGCGCTTCCGGTGCTAACGAAGTACTGCAGCGCGTTAACGATGCGCTGGATTCAGTCGGTGCCATGCGCTCTGCGCTGGGCGCCAACATTAACCGTCTGGGCCACACCGCGGCTAACCTGGCGAACATGAAAGACAACACCGATCTGAATATCGGCGTGATTCGTGATGCCGACTATGCCACGGAAGCGTCCAATATGAGCCGTCAGCAGATGCTGGTGCAGACCAGCCAGTCAATGCTGAAACAGGCTAACGGCATGAAAGGCCTTGTAATGAACATGCTGGGTTAATCTCCGGGCCTGCAATTAAAACACCGCTTTCGAGCGGTGTTTTTGTTTCCGCATCGCGCTTTTCCACTTCCCGCAAAGCGGAACTGAAACTTCCTGTTATTTATATATCTTATTGATTTTATGTGAATTTAAATTCTGGCATGTGCTTTGCTATATCAGAGGCGCTGACATCACTTGTTATCTGTGGAGGTCATAATGAATTTGGGTATGGAACCGAGCCAGTGGGCCGAATTATTAGCGAATAACAGCATTGCGGCGCTGCAGGGGCGCCTGCAGAGCCAGCAGAAAACCATCAAGGCGCAGCAGGCGGCGCTAACTTCGCTAAAAACGGCGATGACCGATTTTCGCAACACGCTAAAGAGCTTCGGCACCAGCAGTAGCGGCATTGTGAAAAACAGCGCAACCGCCAGCAGCGAAGGTTATGTCTCACTGAAAGCCACTTCCGCCGCCAGTAAAGGGCTGTATCACATTGAGGTGCTGGAAACGGCGAAAGCGAAGCAGGAAGCGTTTGAAGGACTGACCGATGCCGACCTGGCGACAGCTACCGGCACCATGACGCTGAAAATTGGCGACCAGCAACTGGATATCGATCTTAGCACCGTTAATAACCTGGGCGAGCTGCGCGATGCGATTAATGCCAGCAGCAGCAACCCCGGAGCTACTGCTTCATTGATCCGGCAAAACGGCGAGCTGATGTTGCTGCTGGCCAGTAATGAAACCGGAGTGGATAACGCTTATACGCTGGATGTCAGTAACAGCAATATTGCCGGCAAATTTACCCCGACGGAAATTTCGCAGGCCAGCAATGCTGTGGTGTCGATGGGAAATATGCGCTTTGAAAGCAGCAGCAACAGCTTTAATCAGTTGATCCCCGGCGTTGAGCTGACGGTGATTCAGAAGACCGAAGCGGGTAAACCGTTGGTGATCAGCGTTGACAACGATATGTCCGGCACCAAAGAGCAGGTGCAGAGTTTTGTCGATGCTTATAACAAGCTGCGCGGCGAGCTGGACAAACTGACAAAGAGCGGCGGCGCCGACGGTGGCCGGGGTGCGCTGGCCGGCGATTCGGGCATCCGGGCGCTGGAAGAGCAGCTGAATGCGTTGTTGCGTGCCGATTACAACGGCAGTTTTCTGCGTGACTTCGGTATTACGCCAGATAAGGACGGCATGCTGAAACTGGATAGCGACGCCTTTGAAGAGGCGATGAAAACCAGCCCGGCGCGTCTTGATGCGCTGTTCAGCGGTAGTAATGGCCTGTTGAAAAAGATGGATAAAGGGCTGGATTCCTATCTCAGTACCTCGACCGGCAGCATCAAACAGCGTCAGGACACTCTGGACCGTAAGAACGAGCAGCTGAGCAGTAAAGAGCAGCAGATACAGCTGCGTTATGACGCCGCTTATCAGCGTTACTTCCGGCAGTTCTCGCGGGTTCAGGCGGCAATGGCGCAAATGGAGTCAACCATGGGGCAGTTCTGGTAACAGAACGCAGGATTTAAATGTACGGAAATTCAAACAATTTTACACAGTATCAGGATGCGGATCTGGCGATCCGCACCGCCGCCGCGACGCCACATCAGCTGGTGCTGACTTTATTCGGCGGTCTGATGGATGAGCTGACACGGGCCAAAGGGCATATTGAGGCCAGGCGCTTTGAGCATAAAGCGCACAGCATCACGAAATGCATTGATGTGCTGAACGCTCTGACCAGCGCGCTGGACTATGAGCGCGGCGGCGAGCTGGCCCTGCGTCTGGCGGGTCTGTACGACTACTGCGTTTATCGTCTGTATGACGCCAGTCACAACATGTCCGTCGACTATATCGTTGAGGTGGAAATCATCCTCGGCAATATTCGCGACGGCTGGGAAGGAATGGGTAAATAAATGAATAAGCAGATCGTCCTGCTGGTTGAAGCGTTAGAACAGGCAGCCGCAGAAGATAACTGGAGCCTGGTACAGCAAATTGACAGCCGCATTAGTGCGGCATTGATTCAGCTCCGCGCCCGGCAGGCAAATGACGGCGCTCATCTGTCTCTTGAACAGTTACAACAGCGCCATGCTCAGGTGGCTTTCCTCTGTCGCCGGCGCGTGGACGAACTGCGCAATATTTTGCGTCAACACCAGGATAACAAAGAAGGAATTCAGGCCTATGCGCAGTTTTCCTCAGAGAAGGAGATCTGAATTATGCAACCTGTAACCCCTTCATTAATCAGCAGCGCGACCAGCCGTTTAACTCCCGCCGCGCCAGCCGCGGCGCAGGCCGGGCATGACGGGCTGAATTTACTGATACCTGCGTTGCCGCAGGTGATGGCGGAGTTATCCACGCCGGCGGTAGCGGATGCCCCGGCAGAGCCGGAAGCGGCTGCGGAGCAACTGGCGGATCCGGCGGCGCTGCTGGCGTTGCTGATTGACCCGGCAACGCCGCCGGCGCCAGAGAGGATAATTGCTGTGCCAGCTATGGCCGCGCAGGTTGCTGGCGAGCTGAGCCGGCCGGGGGAGTTGCTGTTGCCGACTGAGCGCGCAGCAACCATGCCGGCGCCGCTGTTAACGCCGGTTATTACGCCCGGCGGCACGCTGGCACGCGAAACGACGGATAACGCCGCTCAGCCGCTGACGCCAGTCGCAGGCCATCATGCCAGCAGCGCAATGCTGAAATTGAGCAACCATGCCGACGCGTTATTTGTCAGCCAGCAGGTGCTGAAGGAGATGCGTGCGCAGCGTGATGACGGCATCACGCTGCCGGTCAATCCGGTGGCGGCCAGCGCTACGGCGCTCAGCCCGGCGCTGCTGGCGCACGATATTATGGCGGCGCAGCGTGCGCCGGTAATTCATTTGCCTGCCGCTCCCGGGCAGCAGGCTCAAGCGCTACAGCAGGCGCTTGGCGAGCGCTTACAGATGCAGATCGATCAGCGTACGCAAAAAGCGACTATCCGTCTGGACCCGCCGCATCTCGGCAAGATGGATATCGCTCTGCACTTTGAAGCAGGGAAGCTGCAGGTACAGATTCAGGCTGCCCAGCCTGAGGTGTATCGCGCGCTGCAACAGGCTAGCGCCGAATTACGCGCCAGTCTGAGCGAGCACAATAACGTTCAGGTGAACGTGCAGGTGTCGACTCACAGCGGCGACAGCCGCCAGCAGCAGCGACATCGTGATGAGGTCCACGCCAATATTTCACACAATCCTGAAGAGGTAGCGGACGATGAACGCCGCACCGATCGCTCCATACTGACAACGGTGTAACTAATGACTGTAAAAGCTTTTTTTCTCAGCCTGTTGCTGGCGCTGACCGTGGCGGCATTTACTGCCGTTATCGTGCTGGCCAGCACTGGCTATTTTCATCAACAGGACAAAGATTCGCCAATGAGATCTTTTTTCTCACTGGGGAATAAAGAACGAGATATCTCTTACGTTGAAATTAAAAACTTGATTATTACCCTCAGAGGCCAGACGCATAAAGAGCACTATTTATTGCTCGACTTAGCTTTTGCGACTCATGGCGATGAAAAAATGAAACAGATCGAAAAGATTATGCCGGCAATAAAAAGCACGGTAGTCGATATGTTCTCCAGTATGGATTATTCAGCGGCACATGCGCTGCCGGTTGAACAAATTCGTAACGATATGATGACACGTTATAAAGATGCTTATGGTGAAAAGCTGCCTTTTGATGACGTATTAATTTCCAAAATGATTTTCCATTGATTATTTATTATGAGTGTATTTAGCGATATTACAACTCTCACGCCAGCCGAAGAGAGCCACTATGTACAACAGTGGCTGCCGCTGGTCAAACGGGTAGTGCGCCAGCTTTCGGCGCAGACAGATAGCGTGATGGATCGCGACGATCTGGAGCAGGTGGCATTAATTGGATTACTGGAATCACTGCGCCGCTATGGTCGTCCTGACGGGCAGTTTGCCTGTTACGCTTTACAGCGCGTACGCGGTGCGGTGCTTGATCAGTTGCGGCTGCACGACTGGCGCCCGCGTCGTCTGCGCCAGAAGACGCACAAGATTAATGATGCGGTGCGCGAACTGACGCGCAGACTGGGGCACTCGCCAACGGAGGAAGAGATCCGCCACCATCTTGGTCTGAATGCGCAAACCTTCCAGCAATATTTGCTGCTGGAAAGCGCCAGCAGTATGGAGAGTTTTGACGATTTGTTATCGATGGATGGTCTGGGATCGGCATTGCAGGGACGGGCGCTGGAGGAGGAGATCGAAGTGCAGCGCACCTTAAAACGGGCGGTCGACTCTCTGGATGAGCGCGAAAAGATCATTCTTACGCTTTATTATCAGAAAGAGATGAGTCTGAAAGAGATTGCGTTAATTCTTGACTTAACCGAGGCGCGAGTTTGCCAGCTTAATAAAAAAATTAGTGAGAAAATAAAAACATTCTTCTGAGTGAAATACGATTATGCAAAAACTACTAGGTCTTGTCATTGTACTGGTCAGTGTGGTCGGTGGCTTTCTAATGTCGGGTGGGTTTCTGGCATCATTCTGGCAACCCGGAGAGCTGGTGATTATTTTGGGCGCCGGACTGGGCGCCATGGTAATTGCTAACCCGCGTCACGTACTGAAAGGGATTATTAAACAGCTGAAGTCTGCGGTTCGTAAAAACGAACATACGGTGGAATTCCAGAAGGAACTGCTAATGCTGTTATATGAGCTGCTGGAACTGGTGCAGGATGGCGGCCTTAAAGTGCTGGATGAGCATATAGAGGTGCCGGAAAATAGCCCATTGTTCCAGAAATATCCGCTGCTGCTGAAAGATAAAGAGTTTATTACTTTTATCTCCGATAACTTCCGCCTGATGGCGATGGGCAAAATCAATGCCCATGAACTGGAAAGTATCCTCGAGGCGGAGCTGGAAGCGGTGGAGGAGGAGCTAATGGTGCCTTCGCGCTCGCTGCAGCGTACCGCCGAAGCCATGCCCGGTTTTGGTATCTGCGCCGCGGTGCTGGGGGTGATTATTACCCTGCACTCGATTGATGGTTCGATCGCGCTGATCGGCCTGAAAGTCTCGGCGGCGCTGGTGGGTACTTTCCTTGGCGTATTCTTCTGTTACTGCCTGATGGATCCGGCGGCGAACGCCATGGAGCAGGCGATGAAGCGGCGTATGACGGTGTATGTCTGTATCCGTACCGTACTGATTAATCATGTCGCCGGTAAGCCGACGCTGCTGGCGGTCGATGCCGGGCGCAAAATGCTGCCGCTGGATATGAAACCGACCTTTGCCAAACTCGATGGCTGGGTCAATCAAATCAGTGAAGGTGTGTCATGAGATCGGCAAAGCATGCCACGATTATTGTGAAGCGTGGCGGGCGTAAAGCGCATCACGGCGTTCATACCGGGGCATGGAAAGTGGCGTTTGCCGATTTTATGCTGGCGCTGATGGCGTTGTTTATGGTGCTGTGGATTATTGGCGCCGTTTCGCAGGATGAGCGTAACCAGATTATTGCGCAGCTGCATGGCATTACCTTTTTTGATGGTTCAGCGTATAAACCGATTCCCTTTGATTCGGGAAAAGGGCCGGATATGATGGCCACCGATGTGGCGGCGCCGCAGATTAAAACCGCCATCGCCGATGAGACGCCGCCAGAGGAGGAGGCGAATGCGCCGGTTCATGTTGCTGCGACAGAAACCGGACCGGAAGCGCTGGATAGCGTGCTGTCCCGTTCCGACCGTGAGCTGCAGGAATTAAGTGAAGTGATTATGCGTATCACCGCCGATTTTAGCGCCCAGAGCAACCTGTCGCTGGAGAAGGTGCCGCACGGGCTGCGCATTCTGCTGCATGACGACCACAATCGCATGATGTTTCCACGCGGCAGCGCTGAGCTGACACCCTATTTCCAGCGTCTGATTACGGAATTAGCGCCGGTATTTAACCGGATCGATAATCAAATCATGATCAGCGGCCATACCGATGCTGCGCCTTACAGCGATCATGCCAGTTATAACAACTGGAACCTGTCGGGCGACCGCGCATTAGCGGCGCGGCGCGCGCTGGAAAAGGGCGGCGTGGAACACGATCGTATTATTCAGGTTAACGCCATGGCGGCACGTATGCCGATTGATGCGGAAGATCCGCTGGGCGCCAGCAATCGCCGCATCGAAATTATGGTGCTGACTAAAGCTGCCGCCGATACGCTCTATCAGTTTTATGGCCACCACGGCGAACGGGTGGTGAAACCGGCGACCGAACGTATCAGGCCATAGTCTGCTGCGGCCCTGAACCCGGTAAGGGATGCTGCCGGTGGACTTCGCCAGCGTTTTTTTTGCCTGCCCGGCGCAATTTAGCTTAAGTGAATAAAAATTAAGTGATTTTGTGACCGGGAAGACTATGATTTTTGTTGCACCTCTGTTATTTACTGCCACACTGAATATATCGACTTTTATTTTAACGGGAGAAGTCATATGTTCCCATCTACGAGTAATCTGCTGCTGCTGATGTCATTTTCGACAGGGACTTTTGCTGCCGGTGCCTCGGGTAATCCGCAGCATCTGATGTTAGCTACTCCCTCCAATGGTATCCCGAATAATCTGTTACCGCTGATTATCTATCCGAGCACCGTGCCGGATGTGGACGATATCGCCGCCTACTTCACCACCATGTTTACTTATAATGGCTGGCCACCGAACTGGCGCGATCAGGTCTTTCCGTACAGCCACTATCACTCCAACAGTCATGAGCTGCTGGGCATCTGTGCCGGTTGGGCAGAAATTCTGTTTGGTGGCGAGAGTGGGCGTATGGTGACGCTGCATGCTGGTGATGCGGTGCTGATCCCGGCGGGCGTGGGCCATCAGCAGGTTGCCGCCAGTGATGATTTTTTTGCCATTGGCGCTTATCCGGAAGGTATGCTGCCCGACACCCTGATCGATGACAAAAGCAAAATGGCGCAGGCCATCGAGAACATTAAACGGGTGCCGATGCCGCACGCTGACCCGATCACCGGCGGTTTCGGTGCGGTTACCGATATCTGGCATCCACTGGCGAAGTCGGCTCGCTCCGCACTGTAATGGTGCAATAGCTGCCGTATATTGCAGGATCAAGCCGGTTCAGAGACGGTTACCGGCCACGGGCGGCTGATGCCGCCAGCTTATCTCCCCGCAGCGGCTGCGCAGACAGGCGCTACCGCTGACATTTCTTCCCTTTCGCCAGCTGCGAATTCACCCGCTGCGTATTGTAACGGCTACACTTTTAGCTGACTGGCACACTTTGTGCAAAACAATAGTTGGGTTCACTGACAGCGGTAGGGAAATCATGAATCAAAGCTATGAACTGGCGTCAAATTTTTATGATGAGATGTTGCTGAACGATGGCCAATATCGCCAGCATTACCGCGAATACTGGAACTGGTTAAAACAGGCAGATAAGGAAGCCATTGCGCGCAAGCGTGAAGAGGCCGAACTGCTGTTTCATCGCCTGGGGATCACTTTCAATGTGTATGGTGACGACGATGGCGCCGAACGGCTGATTCCGTTCGATAGTGTGCCGAGGATTATACCCGCCAGCGAATGGGCAATGCTCGATCGCGGCATCTGCCAGCGCGTTCAGGCGCTGAATGCCTTTCTTCATGATATCTACCATCAACAGCATATTCTGAAAGCGGGCATTATTCCGCCGGAACAGGTGATGGTAAACGATCAGTATCAGCCCTGTATGCAGGGGGTCGATCTGCACCGTAAGATCTACGCGCATATTGTCGGCGTCGATATGGTGCGTAACAACGATGGCGAATATTACGTACTGGAAGATAACCTACGCACCCCGTCCGGCGTCTCTTATATGCTGGAAAACCGCAAAATGATGATGCGGCTCTATCCTGAGCTGTTTGCCCAGCAGCGTATTGCGCCGGTGGAGCGCTACCCCTCGCATCTGCTGCAAACCCTGCGCGAAAGCACGCCGATCAATGATCCGGTGGTGGTGGTGCTGACCCCCGGGCGTTTTAACAGCGCCTATTTTGAGCACAGCTTCCTGGCCCAGCAGATGGGGGTTGAGCTGGTGGAGAGCGCCGATCTGTTTGTTAAAGATGGCGCAGTGCTGATGCGCACTACCGCAGGTCCGTGCAAAGTGGATGTGATCTACCGCCGCGTTGATGACGCTTTCCTCGATCCGCTGGCTTTTCGCCCGGACTCGATGCTTGGCGTGCCGGGGCTGCTGTCGGTGTATCGCGCCGGGAACGTGGTGCTGGCGAATGCCATTGGCACCGGCGTAGCGGACGATAAATCCATCTATCCTTATGTGCCGGATATGATTCGCTTTTATCTCGATGAAGATCCGATACTGAATAATGTGCCGACCTGGCAGTGCCGCCGTCCGCAAGATCTCTCCTGGGTGCTGGCAAATCTGCCGCAGCTGGTGGTGAAAGAGGTACATGGCGCCGGTGGCTACGGCATGTTAATCGGCCCGGTCGCCAGCAAAAAGCAGCTGGAAGATTTCCGCGCGCTGTTGCTGGCGAAGCCGGAAAACTATATTGCGCAGAACACACTGGCGCTCTCGACCTGTCCGACATTTATTGATAACGGCCTGGCGCCGCGCCATATCGATTTACGTCCTTTTGCCCTCAGCGGTGCGGAAATGCGGCTGGTGCCGGGTGGGCTCACCCGGGTGGCGTTAAGTGAAGGTTCACTGGTGGTGAACTCGTCACAGGGCGGTGGCACTAAGGATACCTGGGTTCTGGAGGATGATGCATCATGTTAAGCCGCACAGCCAGTGGGCTCTATTGGATGGCGCGCTATCTGGAGCGCGCGGAGAACATCGCCCGTATTCTCGATGTGACGAACCGTCTGTCGCTGATGCCGGTTCGTGGCAGCCATGAGGATGAATTGCTGGTGCCGCTGACGCTGACCGGCACCAAAGCGTTGTTTGATACCCTGAATGATCAGCTGACCATGTCGCAGCTGTTTAAATTTTTTGTGCTTGATGAGCGTAATCCGGGCAGCATCTTCAGTTGCCTGCAGTCGGCATGGAACAACGCCCATGCGGTGCGCGGCAGCCTGTCATCGGAAGTGTGGGAAAGTATCAACTCCAGCTGGATCGATATTCGTAATATCCGCCGCAAAGGGGTAACTAATGCCGGCGCCGACAGTTTCTTTGACTGGGTGAAAGAACGCTCTCATCTGTTTCGTGGCGCGATGTTTGGTACGTTGATGCGCGGCGATGCGATGTCGTTTATTCGTCTTGGTACCCTGCTGGAGCGTAGTGACTGCACTGCACGCCTGCTGAATATCAACCAGTACCTGCTGGAGAAGCATGACGATTCGGTGCGTGAATATTACCGACTCGACACCTTACTGCGCGCGGTATCGGCACGTGAAGCCTATAACTCTATTTTTAAACAACAGCTGATGGCGGAAAACGTCAATGAGATGCTGATCCTGCGGAATGAAAGCCCGCGTTCCCTGCGTGCCTGCATAGAAGAGATTGATAATCAGCTCGGGTTAATTGGCAGCAGCGGCGACGACCGGCCGCGCTATCTGGTGAGCGTGCTGCATGCGGAAATGCGCTTTAGCAGTTACGAAACGCTGACCCGGTCGGGATTAACCAGCTGGCTGAGCCGTTTTCTCAGCGACATTAACACCCTCGCCGAGAGCATTAATCTGACCTATCTGGAGGCAAAATGAAGCTGAATATTGAACATAAAACCGCTTATACCTACGAGAGTCTGGTAAAAAGCAGTACGCAATATCTGCGTCTGACGCCCCAGGATTCGGTACATCAACGTATTATCTCCTGGCAGCTGATCCTGCCGGAGGACGCCATCTGCACCACTGATACCTACGGCAATGTGCTGCACGTGCTGACCATGGATAAACCGCATCAGCTGCTGGAAATTGAGGCGCGCGGGGTGGTGGAGATTTATGATGAGGTTGAAATGGCGCCCGATCCGGAGTGCATCCTGTCACCGCTGATCTTTCTGCGCCTCAGCCCGCTGACCCAGCCAGACGGCGCGATTCGTGATTTTGCCCGACGCTATTATCGTGCCGATGCGCCGCTGGCGAGCCTGGAAACCCTGATGGGGGAACTGCTGCTAAAAATGCCATACCAGCCAGGTAGCACAATTGTGACCGATACCGCAGCGAAAGTATTTGCCGCCGGGACCGGGGTTTGCCAGGATCACAGCCATGTGTTTTTAGCCTGTTGTCGTAGCTTAAATATCCCGGCTCGCTATGTGAGTGGATATCTTTATACTGACAATGTTGAGCACGTCGCCACTCATGCCTGGGTTGAAGTCTGGCTGGATGGTAGTTGGCACAGCTTTGATATCACCAATAATACCCGCAGCTTAAGACAGCATCTGAAACTGGCGGTGGGCGTCGACTATCTTGATGCCTGCCCGGTGCGTGGCATGCGTCTTGGCGGCGGTGGTGAAGATATGCTGGCAATGGCTGCAGTGCAAAAGGTGCACCCGCAGTAGCAATCCATTTATCGAGCGCACTTATGACTTATTGTGTGGCAATGCGGCTGTCATCAGGGATGATATTTGTTTCCGACTCACGCACCAATGCGGGTGTCGACCATATCTCCTCATTCCGTAAACTCCATGTTTTTCAAAAGGATGACGAGCGAACGCTGGTGCTGCAAAGTGCCGGTAATCTGGCGACCACGCAAAGTGTTCTCAGCCTGCTGCGTCGCGGCTGTAGCGATGCGGAAAAGCCGCATCTGATGAACTGCAGCAATATGTACGATGTGGCGCTGCTGGTGGGGGATATGCTGCGCGATGTGCTGAAACGCGATGGCGAAGAGTTTAGCGGTACGCTGATCCTCGGCGGCCAGATTAAGGGTGAAGAGCCGCGCCTGTTTCAGATCTATCCGCAGGGCAACTTTATCGAAGCCAGCGTGGATACGCCCTATTTCCAGATTGGTGAAAGTAAATATGGCAAGCCGATTATCGATCGCGTATTGCGTTATGACACGCCGCTTGATCAGGCGATGCAGTGCGCATTGATCTCGATGGATTCCACCCTGGCGAGTAATATTTCGGTCGGGTTGCCGCTGGATGTGATGATTTATCGCAGTGACACCTTCAGCGATGGTGAGCAGTACCATATCACTGACCAGCACCCCTATTTTTCGCAAATCCGTCAGTTGTGGAGCAAAGGACTGCTGAGCGTCTTTTCGCAGTTACCGCCATTACAGTTGTAATTCAGCTTGCTGGCAAGGGCGGCATAAATTCCGCCCTTGCTAAAGATTTCTCCACATCATTTTGTGACTTCCCGCCGAAACCTTATTTTCAACCCATTGAATCCCCGAATAAATTTATAAACATTACTCTAAGGCTAACGTTCTGTCGTGGTGCTTTATTGATAGCAGTTGGCTCACTTCTTACACTTCATATCAGTCAGGTTATTCACAGAACTGAATTGAATCAGGAGGTTAACCATGTTGCCTGGACAAACGTCTTCACGTGTCTGGGATACGCGCCGCAGCGAAAAGCGACGTCGCATCGACTCCCTCAATCTGCAGGGAAAAGTTTTACCCGGTGATAACTTACCGGCACTGCTGGAAAAACTGATCGCCCCTGGCGACCGGGTGATCCTCGAAGGCAATAATCAGAAACAGGCCGATTTTCTCTCGCGGATGCTGGCGGAAGTCGATCCGGCCAAAGTGCACGATCTGCATATGATTATGCCGAGCGTCGGGCGCAGCGAACATCTCGATATCTTCGAGAAAGGAATTGCCCGCAAACTCGACTTCTCTTTCTCGGGTACCCAGAGCCTGCGTATTTCGCAGCTGTTGCAGGATGGCGTGCTGGAGATCGGCGCCATTCACACCTATATCGAACTCTACGCCCGTCTGTATGTGGATCTGATCCCCAATGTCGCGCTGGTGGCTGGCTTTAAGGCTGACCGCAAAGGCAACCTGTATACCGGCCCCAGCACCGAAGATACACCGGCGCTGGTGGAAGCCGCGGCTTTCCGTGATGGTCTGGTGATTGCGCAGGTAAACGAACTGGTGGATGACGAGTGCGATCTGCCGCGCGTCGATATTCCCGGCTCCTGGGTGGATTTTGTGGTGGTGGCGGATAAACCGTTCTTTATTGAACCGTTGTTTACCCGCGACCCGCGAATGATCAAACAGGAACATATCCTGATGGCGATGATGGCGATTAAAGGTATTTACGCCGAGCATCAGGTGCAGTCGCTGAACCACGGTATCGGCTTTAATACCGCCGCCATTGAGCTGTTGCTGCCGACTTACGGCGAACAGCTGGGGCTGAAAGGCAAAATCTGTCGCCACTGGACCCTTAACCCGCATCCGACGCTGATCCCGGCGATTGAAAGCGGCTGGGTGGAGAGCGTACACAGCTTCGGTAGTGAACTGGGGATGGAAAATTACATCGCCGCACGTCCGGATGTGTTCTTCACCGGCGCTGATGGTTCGATGCGCTCTAACCGCGCGTTTTGCCAGCTGGCCGGACAGTACGCGGTGGATATGTTTATCGGCTCGACGCTGCAGATTGATGGCGACGCCAACTCTTCCACCGTCACGCGTGGACGCCTTTCCGGCTTCGGCGGCGCGCCGAATATGGGCCACGATCCGCATGGTCGCCGTCATGCCACCCCCGCCTGGCTGGCGATGATCGATCGGCCCGATCCGCTGGTGCGCGGCCGCAAGCTGGTGGTGCAGATGGTGGAAACCTTCCAGGCCGGCGTCAAACCCACCTTTGTGGAAAAACTTGATGCGGTAGAGGTGGCGAAAGCCGCCGGTATGCCGCTGGCGCCGGTGATGATTTACGGCGACGACGTGACGCATGTGCTGACCGAAGAGGGGATTGCCTATCTCTATCGGGCGAAATCCACCGAAGAGCGCCGTGCGATGGTCGCCGCGGTCGCCGGGATCACGGATATCGGTCTTGGCGTCGATGCGCAACGTGTTGCGCAACTGCGTCGTGAAGGTAAGGTCGCCTTCCCGGAAGATCTGGGGATCCGCCGTACTGAAGCCAGCCGCTCGCTGCTGGCGGCCGGTAGCGTCGCGGATCTGGTTGAGTGGTCAGGCGGTTTGTATAACCCGCCAGCGAAATTCCGGAGCTGGTAATGAGGCTACAACCCGGTTTTTCCACCACTGATGCTGAGCAATGCGCCGAACGTTTAGCCGGCGTGGCGACGAGGTGTCTGATTGATGAAGCCCGTCTTAGTCCGAAGCCCGGACTGGTGGACGCGCGCGGTAACGGGGCGCATCAGGATTTAACCCTGGCGCTGATGGAACGTTCCGCCCACAGCCTGACGCCAACGTTTCACGCACTGGCGTTGCATAGCTGGCAGCGCAGCGCGGATATTGCGCTGCGTCAACAGGTGGGAAAACTGGGACGCGAGGGTGAAGCGCGCATGATGGCGGCCACCGACGGGGTCAATACCCATCGTGGCGCCATCTGGGCGCTGGGCTTACTGGCGGCGGCGGCGGCGATGTATGGCGGTGTGGCAAGCGCCACCCGGCTTACCGCAGGCGCTGCCCGCCTGGCGCTGCTGCCCGACGATGCGGCGCCAAAGTTGTTCAGCAAAGGTCTGCGGGCGACGCAACGCTATCGGGTGCCGGGGGCGCGGGAAGAGGCGCAACAGTGTTTCCCGCATGTGATGCAACTGGCGCTGCCGCAACTGCGTCGCAGCCGTCAGCGCGGCGCCAGCGAAGCCGCTGCGCAGCTTGATGCGCTGATGGCGATTATGACCTCGCTGAGCGATACCTGCGTGCTGTCGCGCGCCGGGCTGGCGGGCTTACAGGCGATGCAGCAGGGAGCACGCGCCGTGCTGGCGGCTGGCGGCTGTGGGCAGCCTGACGGCCGCGCGGCGCTGGCCCGTCTCGACGGGCAGATGCTGAGCTTCAATGCCTCACCGGGCGGTGCCGCTGATCTGCTGGCGGCCACCCTGTTTTTAGACCGGATAACAGTAAATTAATTATCAATGAGGACGTTATGGAACAAATCACCTTATCGTTTCCAGCCACGCGCACGCTGAAGGGCAAAGCGCTGGCGGGCGTGGTGGGTTCTGGCGATCTGGAAGCGCTGTTTGTGGCGAACACTGACAGCACGCTGCATGTCGCCATTACCACTTCGGTAGACAACAGTGAAGCGCGCTGGCGTGCGCTGTTTGACCGCTTAATCACCCTCAGCAGCCTGCCGGGCGGCACGCTGACTATTCACGATTTTGGCGCCACGCCGGGTGTGGCGCGCATCCGTATCGAACAGGTATTTGAGGAGGCGAGCGATGCGTGACGACCGTAGTTTTATCGAGCTGAAAGCGCGTGAACGGGCGCGTCAGCTGCTGGATAACGGCAGCTTCCGGGAGTTGCTCGACCCGTTTGCCGGTATCACCTCACCCTGGCTGCGTGGGCAGGGCATCGTGCCGCAAGCCGATGATGGCATGGTGGTGGCAAAAGGCACCATTAATGGTCAGCCGGCGGTAGTGATCGCCGTTGAGGGGGCATTCCAGGGCGGCAGTATGGGTGAAGTCTCCGGCGCGAAAATGGCGGCGGCGCTGGAACTGGCCGCCGAAGATAACCGCAACGGGATTGCCACTCAGGCGGTGCTGTGTCTTGAGACCGGCGGCGTACGTCTGCAGGAAGCGAACCTCGGACTGGCAGCGATCGCCGATATTCATGCGGCGATTGTCGACCTGCGGCGCTACACCCCGGTAGTGGGGGTGATTGCCGGTACCGTTGGCTGCTTTGGCGGCATGTCGATCGCCGCAGCCTTGTGCAGCTATCTGATTGTGACCCGCGAGGCGCGTCTGGGCCTTAACGGTCCGCAGGTGATTGAACAGGAAGCGGGGATTGATGAGTACGATTCGCGCGACCGGCCGTTTATCTGGAGCATGACCGGCGGCGAAGTTCGTTATCAGAGTGGTCTGGTCGACGCGCTGGTGGGGGATGGCATTCAGGCGGTGAAACAGGCGGTGACGCAGGCGATAGCCAAAGGGGTACCGGCGCAACATCGTTCTGATAACTATCACTATTACCTGCCGTTGCTGCAGGCGTTCGATACCAGCAAACAGGCCGATGCGCAGCAGATCAAGCAGCTGTTTGCCGTTAAGGAGGGCTTATGAGCCAGGATATTAGTCGCGGTGAACGCTGGCTTTCACTGCTTAGCGACGGCGGCGAACGTCTGTCAGGACTCTGCCCGTCGGTGCAGGTTGCCGATGGCCGCTTAGGCGGTCAGCCGGCGCGATTTATCGCCGTAGTGCCGGATGCGGATAATCATTATCCGCGTGCGGCGCACGGTGAGGTCGGTCTGCTGGAAGGCTGGACGCTGGCCAAAGTCATCAGTGAAACGGTTGCCGCCGATGCCGCCGCTGCGGAAAAACGCGCGATTATCGCGGTCATTGATGTTCCCAGCCAGGCCTATGGCCGCCGTGAAGAAGCCTTTGGCATTCACCAGGCGCTGGCCGCCGCCGCCGGGGCTTACGCTAATGCCCGCATGGCCGGTCATCCGGTGATTGGTCTGATTGTTGGCAAGGCGATGTCCGGGGCTTTTCTCGCCCATGGCTATCAGGCAAACCAGCTGATCGCGTTTAACGATCGCCAGGTGATGATCCATGCGATGGGTAAAGCTTCGGCGGCGCGCATTACCTTGCGCAGCGTTGAAGCGCTGGAGAAACTGGCTGCCACTGTGCCGCCGATGGCGTATGACATCGGCAACTATCAGACGCTGGGTTTACTGGATGCCCTGCTGGATATTTCGCACCCCGATCGACCTACCTCCGCCGATCGTCAGCTGGTGATCGACACCCTGATGGCGGCAGTCACTCAGGCGCGTGCCGGCGATCGCTCGCTACGTCACCGTTTGCGCGGCGCCAATCGCCAGAGTTCTGCGCTGGTACGCGAGCGGATGCGCGCCGACTGGTAAAACCCTGAGACAAACCTGCCAGGTGAACGCCGGACGGGCATCGTCAGATGCCCGTCACGGACGCCCCTGTGAAAAATACTAACAACATCGCGCCTGTGCTTAATTATAACTCATTGTTAACAGGTGGTTTTATGACTTACGTTATCGTTCATGCCCTTGCTCCAATCTTTATTATTATGCTGTTAGGTTTTTATGCCGGTAAGGCGAAAATGGTGGATAACCATAACGTCTCACTACTGAATATTTTTGTGATGGATTTTGCCTTACCGGCGGCGCTATTCGCCGCTACGGTGCAGACGCCGTGGAGCGGGATTGTGCAGCAGTGGCCGCTGGTGGTGGTACTGACGCTGGCGATGTGGATCACTTATGGCGCCATCTATCTGCTCTGCACCCGGGTCTTTAATAAAACCCCGCAGGATGCGGCGGTGCTGACCCTGACGGTAGCGTTACCGAACTATGCCGCGCTGGGTTTACCGATCCTCAGCAGCGTACTGGGAGAGGGATCGGCGACTTCACTCTCTGTGGCGGTGTCGATTGCCTGTGGTTCGGTGTTGATGACGCCATTCTGCCTGCTGATCCTCGAACGTGAGAAAGCGTTAAAAGCCGGAAGTCATGCCGGTTCGTCGCTGGCGATGTTGCCGGTATTGATGTGGCGCTCGGTAACGAAACCGATTGTCTGGGGGCCGCTGCTGGGGGTAGTGCTGTCGGCTTTTGGTCTGCGGATGCCGGAGTTGTTGCTGACCTCTATTAAACCGCTGGGTCTGGCTGCTACTGCCGCCGCTCTGTTCCTCACCGGGGTGATTCTGTCAGCGCGCCAGCTGAAAATTAATCGCGTGGTGATTATCGGTAGCCTGGCAACCATGCTGATTCAGCCGTTTATTGCCTGGGCGCTGGTGCTAATGCTTGGGCTGCACGGTTCGCTGGCGATCACCGCGATCCTGATGATCGCGCTGTCAGCCGGTTTCTTTGGGGTGGTATTTGGTAACCGCTTTGGTGTTGAATCACCGGATGCCGAAGCCACGTTGCTGATTAGCTCGGTGCTGTGTATCGTCACACTGCCACTGTTTATTTCACTGACTGCAGGAATCTGAACCGATGTCGCCACGCCCGCATGACCTGATCTGGCTGAATGATGTTAACGCCCTGCAGGGCGATCTGCCTGCCTGGGTCAGCAGCCAGTGGCGTATATCGCTGCCGCTGGTGGTGCGGCGTGATACGCATCCACAGGGGCTGATTGCCGTTGGCGTGCGGGGTATGCGTCGCGACCAGCGGGCGGCGGCATGGGTGGCGCCTGATGTCATCCGCCGCCTGCTGACGCCGGAAGCGCTGGCTGACACTGCTACGCTACTGCGTTCGCCGTTTGTCTCACAGCCGCCGCTACAGGCGGCGATGTTACTGGCGCAGCAACCCTGGCCATGGCAGTGGGGCATTACCGGCAGTTGTGGCTATGCGCTGGCCACCGAAGTTCCGGTGATCCACGGCGACAGCGATCTGGATTTACTGATCCGCGCAGCGCAGCCGCTGGCGGAGGAGGAGATGATGCGCTGGAGTCGGATGGTCGCCGGGTTACCATGCCGTGCCGACAGCCAGGTAGAAACGCCATATGGCGCTTTTGCCCTTAATGAATGGTTGCGCGATGGCCGGGTGATGCTGAAAACCAGTCAGGGTCCGCGCGTTACCCGCCATCCCTGGCAGGAGGCAGAATGAAAGTATTATTTACCTTTCCGGGACAAGGAGCGCAGCATCCCGGCATGTTGCAAAATCTGCCGCAGGGCGACAGTTTACTCGAACAGGCCAGTGACATTCTCGGCGAAGACGCGCGCCGGCTGGATAGCGCCGCCGCATTACAACATACCCGCGCGGTGCAGCTGAGTCTGCTGATTTGCGGCGTGGCCTGGGCGCAGCAGTTAATGGCCCGACAGCTTACGCCGGATTTTGTCAGCGGTCTGTCGATTGGCGCTTTCCCGGCGGCGGTAGTGGCCGGCGCGCTGACGTTCAGCGACGCAGTAAAGCTGGTGGCACTGCGTGGCGAACTGATGGAGCAGGCGTATCCGCAGGGCTATGGTCTAACCGCGATTACCGGTCTGACGCAGAGCCAGCTGGAACCGCTACTGGGTAGCAGCTGGCTGGCGAATATTAATGCTGAACAGCAGATGGTGATTGCCGGCAGTGACGCGGCGATGGCGGCGACGGCGCAGCGGGCGCTGGCGGCGGGGGCGCAGAAGGCGCAGCGGCTGGCGGTCAGCGTACCGTCTCACTGTGCTTTACTGCAGGCGCCGGCGGAGAAACTGGCCGAGGCGTTTACCACTGTGAAGCTGCAGCGCCCGCGCTATGCCTGGCTGAGCGGCAGCAGCGGTCGGGTGTTGTGGCAGCCAGAGCGGATTGCGCAGGATTTAGCCTTTAATATGGCCCATACCGTCTGCTGGCATGAGGCGATGGTGGCCGCCAGCGAACGCGATGTGGGGCTGGCGATTGAGATGCCGCCGGGAGCCGTACTGAGTGGCCTGACACGGCAGGCACTGACCCACGGCGAAGCTATCGCCCTTGAGCAGAGCGGCAGTGAGCTGGCGCTTAAACTGGCGCAGCGGGTGCGTGCGTTACGCTGATGGCGCTGTCGCGGCAGTACATGCGCCCTTCGGCGGCCAGCGCCAGCAGGTTGGGGTCATATTCGCGGTTGCGGTTAAACACGATGGCGATGGTTTGCCGCATCTGATATGGCTCCGCCAGCTTCATTAGCTGTACCGAGTTTTCATAGACCTTTTTCATCCGTCCGGGGACCAGGGTAAAGCCGACGCCCGCCTGCACCAGGCTCAGCATCGAAAAGATATCATTCACGCGCATGACAATCTCCGGTTCAAAACCGGCAACATGAAAGGCTTCCTGAAAACCGTGATAGGTGGCGAAACCTTCCGCCAGCGAGACAAATTTCTGCTGACGATAGTCGCGCAGATCCGCCTCGGCACTGATATCCAGTGCGGAACTGGCCGGTGCGGCGAGAAAAATATCGTCCTCAAACAGCGGTAATACCTGATGACGATGAATATCGATCTGACTGTCGGTCACCGACAGTAAAATCGCATCCAGCTGACCGTCTTCCAGCTTATCCAGTAGCATCTGATTTGAACCCATCATCAGCTCCAGCTCCAGATCGGGGCGTCGCAGCTTCATCCCCATAATCAGGCGTGGGACGGTTTCCAGCGTCAGCGAGTACAGGGTGCCAATGCGCATCCGTCCCTGGCCCACCCCGGCGGTTTTACGCGCTTCTTCGATGCCGCGCGCCATCACTTCCACCGCATCGAGACTGTGCTCCAGCAGAGTTTGCGCCGCCGGCAATGGCAGCAGGTTGCGTCCTTTATGGATAAACAACGGACAGCGCACGCTCTCTTCCAGCGTATGCAGCGCGCGATGTACGCTGACACTGCTCAGGCCCAGTGCTTCGGCGGTGCGGGCTATATTGCCGTTGGCCATAAACGCCATAAAGATTTCCAGCTTACGGAAGGTGATATCAGCATCAATTTTCATCTGCTGACCTTAAGCCGAAATCCCCGCGCTGTAAATAACCCGCATGCATCGTCCGCTGGCGCAGGTCGCCAGCTTTGCCGCATGAAAAAGCAGTGAATGTTTTTTCGGCGTTGCCGATAAATTCTTACATAAATTGCGTATGCCATGTGATAGTCACTTATCGCTTACGACATTTTCAGCTCATAGCTGATTGACAGAATGGTTATCATCGCCGTCCGTTTCTGGTTGCGGTCAACCAGGTCAGAACCAGGTAAAAAAATAATGAATGAAAACTCTGATTTGATGTACCGACTGCTGGTGCAGAGCGTTGCTGACTACGCCATTTATATGCTGAAACCCGACGGCACTATCGCCAGCTGGAATACCGGGGCACAGCGCGCCAAAGGCTATCTGGCCGAAGAGATAATCGGTAAGCATTTCTCGATGTTTTATAGCATGCAGGAACGAATGGCCTATATCCCGGAGAAGAACCTGCAACAGGCATTCCGGACCGGACGTTTTGAAGATCATGGCTGGCGTTATCGCAAAGATGGCAGCACATTCTGGGCGAATGTGGTGATTGAGGCGATTTACGATGACAACGGCAAACTGATTGGCTATGCCAAAATTACCCGTGACTGCACCGAACAGCAGCGCAAGTTGCGCGAGCAGATGGAGCAGGAACAGAAGTTTCGCCTGTTGGTTGAAGGCGTGACTGACTATGCCATTTATATGTTGGATCCGCAGGGGCGGGTGGTGAACTGGAATATCGGTGCGCAGCGGGCCAAAGGGTATAAAAGCGATGAAATCGTTGGCCGCTACTTTTCGGTATTTTACAGCGCGCAAGACCGTCAGAACAAAGTGCCGGAACATAACCTGTCGATGGCACTGAGAAATGGACACTTTGAAGATGAAGGCTGGCGCTATCGTAAAGATGGCAGCGCCTTCTGGGCCCATGTAATGATTGATACTATTTATGATGGAAACCGAAAATTGCTTGGTTATGCCAAAATCACCCGTGATGTTACCGAGCGCCGCGAGTATGAACAGCAAATTTTACGCGCGCGTGATTTAGCCGAATCGCATGGCGCAGCGATGGACTCATTGTCGAAGTTTCTCGATACCATTATCGCCAATATTCCTTCCTGCGTGATTGTGGAGGATGCGATTTCGCGCGAGATCCTGCTGGTTAATCAGAAAGCCGAACTACTGCTGGGCAGTTCAAAAACACGTATGCAGGGTAAAAAACCGCATGAGTGCATGACCTCTGAATTAAGTGACTATTTTAATCGTCTGTCAGATGAGGCGCTGCGCAGTGAAGGTGTGCATAAAAGCGAGCAGCAACTCACTACCGCCAGCGGCGAACGGGTATTGCACACCCGGGCGGTAATGGCGCGTGGCGCCAATGCCCGCACCCATTACGTGTTACTGATAGCAGACGATGTCACCGATCAGCGTGAAGCGGATGCGCGCATTCGCCATATGGCGCACCATGATAATCTCACCGGCCTGCCAAACCGCGTCCTGTTCAGTCAGCGCCTGAATGAGGCGCTGCGTCACGATGCTCACCACCACAAACTGACTGCCACCCTGTGTCTCGATCTGGATCACTTTAAAAACGTTAATGACGCGCTGGGACATCAGATTGGCGACGAGTTGCTGCGGGCGATCGCGAAACGTCTGCGCGGCGTATTGCGTGATGAGGATACGCTGGCACGTCTTGGCGGCGATGAGTTTGCTATTGTGTTACCCGGCCTGACGCAGCAGGCGGAAGCAGAAGCGGTGGCCAGTCGACTGATCGACGTGGTGCGACCGGTAGTTAATATCGAAGGGCATAATTTAACCGTCGGGCTGAGTATTGGTATTGCGCTGGCCAGCGCCGATCTGTCAACGCCGGATCACTTACTGCGCTGCGCCGATATGGCGTTGTATGAGGCAAAACGCAACGGGCGCAATCGCTTTGAGAACTTTACCCTGGCGATGGATAATCTGGCGCGTCACCGACGTATTGTGGAAAACGATTTACGCGAAGCGATTACCAGCGGTCAGCTGAAGCTCTATTATCAGCCGATCACCAACGCCGAACAAAGCGATATTATGGGCTATGAGGCGCTGATGCGCTGGCAGCATCCGGTGCAGGGTTTAATTATGCCGGATGATTTTATTCCTATCGCGGAAGAGACCGGCTTAATTCACAGCCTCGGGGCTTTTGCCCTGTATGAGGCCTGTCGCGAAGCGATGAAATGGCCGGATAAGCAAACGGTTTCGGTCAACCTTTCGCCGCTGCAGTTTAAAAACAGCGAGTTGATCTCGGTGGTGGAGGGCGCGCTAAAGGAGTCCGGACTGGAGCCGCATCGTCTGGAGGTGGAGATCACCGAGTCGGTACTGCTTGATGGCACCATGAGTAATTTACGCGTTCTGCAGCAACTGAAAGCGCTGGGCGTGATGATTGCGCTGGATGATTTTGGTACCGGTTACTCATCGCTAAGCTATCTGCGTTCGTTCCCGTTCGACAAGATCAAAATTGATAAGTCCTTTATTAACGATATGCATGAGAGTCGCGAAGCGCTGGCGATTATACGCGCCATTACCGGTATGAGTCGTAGCCTGGATATTCAGATTACTGCCGAAGGGGTGGAGAGTATCGCTCAGTTTGAAAAGCTGAAGGCTGAAGGTTGCACGCTATTTCAGGGCTTTTTATTTGGTCGCCCACAGCCAGCGGAGTCACGTCTGCGCGACTTGTAGTAACGGGGGCCGGGCGAACCCGGCCAGCCGCTATCAGGAGGCAGGGCCGTTATTTTCGCCACCCATTTTCGCCAGGTCTTTATCAATAAAGAACAGACCTTCGCCGCTATTGCCCAGCAACGCCAGTTTATCCAGTACGGATTTAAACAGCTTCTCTTCTTCATGCTGTTCAGCAACGTACCACTGCAGGAAGTTGAACGTTGAGTAATCCTGCGAGGTGATGGAGAAATGCGCCAGCTCGTTGATTTTGCCGGTGATCAACTTCTCATGCTCATAGGCCTGTTCCAGCACTTCACGCAGCGAGTTAAAGGATACCGGTGGTGCGCTGATGGTACCCAATACTGGCATGGCGCCGGTATCAGCCAGATAGTCAAACAGACGCTGCATATGCTGCATCTCTTCACGGGAGTGTTCTTTCAGGAACGATGCCGCGCCTTCAAAACCTTTATCGCCACACCATGCGCTCATCTGCAGATAAAGATTGGCTGAGTAGAACTCCAGGTTCAGCTGATCATTCAGCCGCGCGGTCATTTCATTAGTCAGCATAGCAGCTCCATCAATTATACAGGTTAATTATTTTTTGCGATTAAGTTATGAATTATGCATCAGGAGATAGCAAAGGGATATATTTTTAGTGAAAAAAAGGAAAATATATCATGTTGTTTTTAAATAGAATTACTTCACTTCCTGAATGCTATTGATTCTCATTTTTACCAGGATTTCGCTGCGTGTTCCGCAGTTGGCGGAGAAGGGCAGTATTATTCTGAGGGTAAATAATATTCCTGATAAGTTGGTTTTTATTTCTCGTCGCTTAAATTAAATATCCGGGTTATTTTCTCGCTAAATGTATTTCTATTATCAGCCATTTTTATGGCATTAATGAGAATAAATGGCGGTCATGGTTCTGGCATATCTGGCATAAAATATGCTTAATATCATCATGTTGATCAGTGAGGCCTGGCGCATCACTTCTTACCTCATCAGGAGATAGCCGACGTGTCGAACGTGTTAGCGCATTACCACTACTTACATGAAATTCCGGAGCTGGGTTTTCAGGAATTTAAAACTTCCGCTTACCTCGCTGCGGCGCTGGAGCAGGCGGGATTTAAGGTTAGCCGCAATATTAATCATACCACCGGCATAGTGGCGGAACTGGATAGCGGCATTCCCGGCCCGGTGCTGGCGCTGCGTGCCGATATGGATGCCCTGGGCCATGTGATTGACGGAGTGGCCTGCGCACGCCATACCTGCGGTCATGATGCCCACTCGTCGGTGGTGCTGACGGCGGCAGAGGAGATTATTCAGCAGGGCATAGTGAAAAAAGGGCGGCTGAAGATCCTGTTCCAGCCGGCAGAAGAGCTGGGTAGCGGGGCGCTGGCGATGGTCGCAGCCGGGGCGATTGATGATGTTGAGATGCTGCTGGGTTTTCACCTGCGTCCACTGGAGGAGTGCCGCTTAGGCGAGGCGGTACCGGCGATGCTTTACTCGGCATGCAGCACCCTTGAAGCGACGATTAAAGGTGTGCCGTCGCATGCGGCGCGACCGCATCTCGGGGTTAATGCGCTGGATGCGGCGGTGGCGGCGGTACAGGCGGTCAATGCCATCCATCTGGCGCCGGGCCTGAGCTGGAGTGCGAAAGCCACGCGTTTTCTGTGTGATGCGGGCGTCACTAACTCGGTGCCGGATGAGGCGCGTGTCTGCTGGGATTTGCGCAGTCAGAGCAATGCGCCAATGGATGAACTGAAGGCGAAGGTGAAACTGGCGATTGAGCACAGCGTAGCCGCGCTGGGGGCGACGGCAGAGGTGGTGGTACTGAAGGAGATGCCAGCGGCTGAAATTCACCCGGACATGACGGCGCTGATTAGCGAGTCGATTGTGGAGGTGCTGGGAGCGGCAGGATTAACCGGAGCGAAAATGACGCCGGGCAGTGAAGATTTCTTCCACTATCCGCGTCAGCGGCCACAGGTGAAAACCGGATTCTGGGGCCTTGGCACCAATCTGACGCCGGGGCTGCATCATCCTGAAATGCGTTTTGATCTTAGCTCGCTGGAGACCGGCGTGAAGATTTTCAAAACCTGTGTTGGCAAGGTGCTGGGTTAAAGGTTAAGGAAGGGGCATGGGCGGCATATATGCCGTCATCACGGTCGTTGCCAGTCATCGGTGCGGGCGGCATAAATGTACAACCGCCACATGGGTTACAGATCTGACCGGCCACATGGGTAACACATTTAGGTCGGGTCGATCCGGATGATACTCTGCTCAACTCTGTCGTAGTAAGCAAGTATCATCCGGTCGAACAGGATCGCGTCCAGTCCGTCATCCACCTCCAGAACCCTTACGTACTCCCCCTGTAGCGCTTCGCTCAGGAACAGCCCTCCACCGATTTTTATCGCCCCCTTCGGTGACACCAGACAGAGCGCTGAGCTTTCCGGATACTCCACATCCGGCACTTTTCCGTCCCAGATTCGTAATGAAGGGACCCATACCGATGAGGGCGGTTGCCCGCCATGCGCCTCATGTGGCCTCTCATG
>NZ_JAHXPU010000007.1:0-49492 GCF_047308185.1 Pantoea sp. B65 | reverse complement strand
TTCAGCGAACGGTGCATCCGCTCATGCCGTCCGTTCTGCTCCGGGTGACCTTTCCTGATGCGCTCCGGCAGGATACCCAGCTTTATCAGCCACACGCTGAGCTGGCTCAGTCCGGCGATGCCTGAACCGGCGAAAGGCGCCCCGTTATCCGTACGCAGTACTTCCGGCAGCCCGCACTCCCTGAAGACCTTTTCCAGACAGGCGCGAACGAACACCGTACTTTCCGCCTGGCCAGCCTCGCATGCCAGCAGGTAGCGGCTGTGGTTGTCGGTCAGGGTAAAGGGACGGCAGTAGCTGCGGTCCAGTAGCCGGAAGCGGCCCTTGAAGTCAGCGCTCCAGACCTGATTAACGTGACGGATATCGGTCAGCTTCTGCACGTTGCCCGGTGTGCGTCTGCGCTTTTTACGGTCAGGTATTAAGCCTTCGCGTTTGAGGAGGTCACCGACAGTGCTGCCGGCCGGGACATCAAAGTTTACGTTGTGGTTCAGGAGCCACTGACGGATTTTACTGGCCCCCCAGTCCTGATGAGTGAGCCTGAGGTCGATGAGCTGCCGGGCGACATCGGGTGGGATGCGGTGCGGCTGCGTAAGACGTGCACGGGAACGGTCAGCCAGAGACAGGGGGTCATCGTGCTGAAAACGGTTAAGCCACTTGTATCCGGTTTTACGGCTGATGCCGAACTGGCGGCAAAGGGAAGCAAAAGAATGAGTGCCTGCATGGCAGGCACGGATGAATTCGAGGCGTTGCATGATAACAGTCTCAGTCCAGGGCATAGTGAGTCTCCTCCGCTATGCCAGTTATAACTGTTACCCATGTGCCCGGTCTAAAGTGTTACCCATGTGACCGGTTTGTACCTAAATGCCGCCCGTATCAATGGTTTGCACTGCTGCCACCTTCGGGACGGGAGCCATGGGACGCAAACTATGTAGCTACCGCTTGACGTTCAAGACGGTAGCTACAGGGGGGAGGCAGATAAGCGTAGGGGGCGGAATTCACCGCTAAACCGGCTAATTATTGATAAATTTTTCCAGAAACTGACGGGTGCGTGCATGCTGTGGATCGGCAAAGAGCGCTTTTGCCGGCCCCTGCTCAACAATACGACCGTGATCCATAAATATCGCGCGGTCGGCAACATCGCGGGCAAAACTCATCTCATGAGTGACAATCACCATGGTACGCCGCTCCTGCGCCAGGGCGCGAATGGTGTTCAGCACCTCGCCCACCAGCTCAGGATCCAACGCCGAAGTGGGTTCATCAAACAGAATCACCTCAGGCCGCATGGCTAACGCACGGGCAATGGCCACGCGTTGCTGCTGCCCACCCGACAAACGTCGCGGATAGCTCTGCTCTTTACCCTGCAAACCCACTTTTTCCAGCAGCTGACGCGCACGCGCCACCGCTTCAGCCTTATTCTCCCCCTTAACGATAACCGGCCCTTCAATAATATTTTCCAGTACCGAGCGATGAGGAAACAGATTAAAACTCTGGAAGACAAAGCCGACCTGCTGACGCAACTGGCGCACTTTCTCTTTCTGCCGGTTAAGGGAAACCGCCGCATCAATCAGAATATTACCCACCTTAATAGTGCCGCTATCCGGCACCTCCAGCAGATTGATGCTACGTAGCAAGGTGGTTTTCCCCGATCCGCTGGGGCCGATAATCGCCACCACTTCACCGGAACTGACCTGCAGATCGATGCCATGCAACACCGTCTGGCCGTTAAACTGCTTCACCAGTTTACTGACTTCGATGGCGCTCATTTTGACTCCCGATCCTGACGATTAACATGGTTTTCCAGTTGGTTTTGCAGCGCCGACAGCAGCGTCGCCATCACCCAATAAATCAGCGAGGCCGCAAGATACATGGTAAAGACTTCCAGCGTACGCGAGGTAATTAACTGCGCCTGGCGAAACAGTTCCGGCACCTGAATCGTTGCCGCCAGCGAGGTATCTTTCACCAGACTGATAAAACTGTTGCCGAGCGGCGGTAATGCGGTCCGCGCCGCCTGCGGCAGGATCACCCGCCGTAGCGTCTGCCAGGGCGTCATGCCGATACTGGCGGCGGCTTCCCACTGACCACGCTCAATGGCCGCAATGGCGCCGCGTAATGATTCCGAAGCATAGGCGGCGGTATTCAGCGACAGGCCAATCATCGCCGAAGGAATCGGATCCAGTTCAATACCAAACTGCGGCAGACCGTAGTAGATCATAAACAGCTGGGCGATCAGCGGCGTACCGCGGAAAATCGAGACGTAAAAGCGGGCCAGCCAGCTTACCGGCCAGAAGGGAGACAGGCGCATTAACGCCAGAATAAAACCGAGCACCAGGCCAAAAAACATGCCGCCGATACTCAGTTGCAGCGTAAAGACGGCACCTTTCAATAAAAAAGGTGCTGAATCCAGCACCAGTTGAATGCTCTCTTGCATTATTTAGTGACGTCCGCGCCAAACCATTTCGCCGACAGCTTAGCGAGCGTTCCGTCTTTTTGCATATCCGCAATCGCGCCATCAATGGCTTTCACCAAATCGTCATTACCTTTACGGATCGCCACACCGGCTTCCTGGCGGGAGAATGCCGGCCCCGCGACAGCGAGGGTATCACCGGTTTTCTTCACCAGATCCAGCGCGGCCAGGCGATCAACCAGGATGGCATCAATACGACCGACGCGCAGATCCTGATATTTGGTCGGATCATCATCATAGGTACGAATATCCGCCTGTTTGACATTTTCACGCAGCCACTGCTCGTAATTCGAACCAAGGCCAACGCCGACTTTCTTGCCATTCAGGTCTTCCGGCTTAGTGATACTGGCCGCGTTCTGTTTTTTGGTCAGCGCCTGAATACCGGAAATAGTATAAGGCGTAGAGAAGTCATATTTCTTTTTGCGCTCGTCGGAGATGGTCACCTGATTGATCACCACATCAATACGTTTTGAGTCCAGCGATGCCAGCATTCCGTCCCATTTGGTCGGTTTCAGACTGGCTTTAACCCCCAGATGCTGTGCCAGCGCATTCGCGAAGTCGACCTCAAAACCGGCCAGCTTGCCGCTTTCGTCCTGGAAACTGAATGGCGGATAAGTGCCTTCCAGACCGACCAGCAACGAACCGCGCTGTTTCACTTTATTCAGTAAATTCTCAGCGGCAAAGGTCTGGGCATTAAAGCCGGCCACCAGTGCAACTGCCATCACCCCCATCACCAGCTGGCGACGTAGCAGAGAAAATTTCATATCAACCCCTTTAATTATTAATGTAACCGCCCGGATTATAGACTCTTTTTCGTAACGGATTTAGACCGAAGGATGATAAGCAAATAACGCCGGTGCTCCACCGGTATGCACAAAGACGATCGGTCCTTCACGACGGAAGCGCTGCTGCGCAATCCCGTCAATCAGCCCCGCCATCGCTTTGCCGGTGTAGACCGGATCCAGCATAATCCCTTCCAGACGCGCCAGCAGCTTCACCGCCTCCATCCCCTCTTCATTTGGCATACCGTACTGCGGAGCGTAGTAGTCATCCCATAGCGTAATCGCCGCCGTGGCGTTAATCTCCAGCGATTGCGCCAGTGACTGTTGCAGGCGCGCGACTTTTGGCAACTGATCGATAATCTTGCGCGATACCGTAACGCCAATCAGTTCGGTATCCGGTAGCAGCTGCTCCAACCCAACCGCCAGTCCGGCATGGGTACCGGCGCTGCCGGAGGCCACCACCACCGCCGCAATATCAATTACGCCTTCACTCTGGTGGACAATCTCCTGGGCGCACTCGACATAGCCAAGCGCACCAAGCGCATTGGAGCCACCGATCGGGATCACATAAGGACGGAAGCCCTGCGCTTCCAGCCGCGTCGCCTGCTCTTCCAGCTGGCGGTCTGGCGCATCCAGCGCATCGACCATCACCACTTCGCAGTCCAGCAATGACAGCAGCAGTCGGTTACCATTACTCAGGTAGTTTTCGGCGGCGGTCGCGATCGGATTTTCCAGTAGCGCGACGCATTTCAGGCCCAGTTTAGCGGCAACGGCGGCGGTCTGACGCACATGGTTCGACTGGATGGCGCCGGCGGTGACCAGCACATCGGCCCCCTGGCGCAACGCATCAGCGGCGAGAAATTCAAGTTTTCTCAGTTTATTGCCGCCAAACGCCAGCGGCGTGACATCATCACGCTTGATAAAAATATCGCGGCCAAGGTAGTCAGAAAAACGCGGAAGGTGCTCTAACGGCGTAGGGGCACCAATAAATTCGAGACGGGGAAATTGCATCAAATGGTGTAAGGACAACGTAGCCTCCGCAGAAACTGTTTTCAGTTATCCTTACAGTTTTGCAGAAGATGACCATTTGGTCATCTTCCATTTAATAAGAGTGCTAATTACGTTGCCAGCCAAGGAACTGATCGTACTTGCGCAGCGCGATGCGGTAGTTATCATGACCCGCATCCGGCAGGTCGTTTTCCAGGCATTCACGCCAGCTATTGCCCCGCAGTTTATCTGCCGGGAAATTACGCGCCGACAACATATCGTCGAGGCGGCGCAGGCGCACCACGTACTCGCGAATGGTGCTATGACTCATTTCGGTCTGCTCAAACAGATACTGTTTGAACGCCATGATGTCGAAATAATTAGGATGGGTATTGCAAAAAATATCACTACAAAAGCGACACAGCGCTGTAAGCTCATTTTGCAATTTAAACCAGACTTGATCATCAATCAGCTGGTCCATCCGGGCAATGGCCTCTTTATTTATTATCTGGCCACGAAAAACTAATGCCATTCTGTCTAAAACTTTACCGCAATGGGAACAGTGGCTCTGACTATGTTTATAGTCTTTCAAATATCGGCTTAATGGCCTTGTTTTTGTTTTGGATCCCATTAGTGAGTCCCCGGTTAGTTTTCTGAAAGCGAGAACTGACAATGTCAGCGCGCTCCCGTTAACCGGGCGCGCAGGCGTTTAATCGCCTGACTGTGCAGCTGGCTGACCCGGGATTCCCCGACCTCCAATACCGCGCCAATCTCTTTCAAGTTCAGTTCTTCCTGGTAATACAGTGTCAGCACCATCTTTTCGCGATCCGGCAAAGCCTCAATCGCTTCGATGACACGTTCACGCAGATTCCCTTCCATCAACTGATGCAGTGGGTTAGCTTCTTCATGCCCCTCTGTCACCAATTCCGCGCTGTCGCCGTGTTCCTCACGATATTCGTCGTAGGAAAAAAGCTGGCTATTGTTGGTATCCAGCAGTATCTGTCGATACTCTTCCAGCGATAAGTTCAGTTGCTCCGCAACCTCCTGCTCGGTAGCCGATCGCCCTAAGGATTGCTCGACCTGATGCATCGCACCGGCCACTTCGCGAGCGTTACGACGCACGCTACGAGGAGCCCAGTCACGGCTGCGCAGTTCATCCAGCATTGCTCCCCGGATTCGTTGCACCGCATAGGTGGTAAAGGCTGTCCCCTGTAGCGCATCAAAGCGCTCCACGGCATTTAACAGACCAATACCTCCTGCTTGTAGCAGATCGTCCAATTCGACGCTGGCTGGCAGCCGCACCTGCAGGCGCAATGCTTCATGGCGCACTAACGGTACGTATCGCTGCCACAGCGAATGTTTATCCATCACGCCTTCGGCGGTATATAAATCGTTCACTATGACTACCCTGCGTTAATTAAGTTATCGGCATGATTATCCGATTCTGTAGGGATATTGATTGGCGGAATAAGGATAAAAAAGGCGGTTTATTTAAGATTTGTCCGATCCAGCGATCGTCGCGGGATCCGCAAACCAGGGCGGGGATCCCGCCCTGTGGAGAAGTATTTCCTAACGCAGAAGATCGAGCCTGGCGCGCGTGGCTGCTGGCACCGCGTCCCAGAGCGCACAGACTTTACCGTCTATTTCACGCCAGAACTGACTCAGTATTTCATCCTGCTGCATCGCCTGACGAAATCGTACCGTACCGCGGGTGGCGTCAATGCTAATCATCCGGCTGGCAAACAGGCGTTGCAAATCACTACGCAGGTAGAGGCCGTTATCGACACTATTATCGATGAGAAATCCCTCTTCATTTTCACGCGTATCAATATGACAAACCTCCAGCCATGGATAAGGCATATGCGGGGTGAGCAAGGTGCCGGTGATCACACAGGCGCCATAGCGTGCCTTTACCGCGCTGGTAAACTCTGCCTGAACCGCATGCTGCCACACTTTGACTTTCACCCGCCGCCCGACCTGAGTACCGGCAATCACCGCCGCTGGCGGCGTCAGCAACGGCGTCGTCAGCACCACGATAAACTGCACCCGCCGTGAATGGTTAAAACAAGGATGCAATTGTGGATTAAACAACTGCCAGTACTCCTCTTCCCCCTCCTGCCGCATCAACGACAGCTTATAGCCGCGGCTGGCCAGCAGGTTCTGCGTATCGGCGGAAGTGGGATCGAGCATGGCCCAAACCTGGCTTTCCCCCATCACTTTCCAGCGATTATCTTTACCGCCCGCCTCCCCACGACGTAAATAAAGGAAAGATTGTTGCTGCTTCAGATAGTGTTCAAAGCGGCGGAGATAGTTTTTACGTTCATTATCGCCAGCGACAAAGAGCAGATCCTCCAGCGGGCCGTTGGACTCCTGATGGGCAAATACCGCACGAATCACCAGATGGCGATTCACTGTCGACGGACTCAGCAATCCGCGCGCCGTCAGCTCTTTTTCTTCGGGGTAGCGCTGCGCATAACGCAGCGCAATCTCCTCAAAGCTCAACAGCTGCCCAGGTAACAAGTCATAATTGAAGCGCATAAGGACACTCCAGAGATAAAAAAACCCCGCCAAAGCGGCGGGGTTTGAATGTTTTAACTGGCTTGTGAAACCGATTAGCCCTGCAGCAGAGACAGAACCTGCTGTGGAACCTGGTTAGCTTTCGCCAACACAGAGTTACCCGCCTGCTGAATAATCTGTGCTTTAGACAGGTTAGAAACTTCCACCGCGTAGTCAGCATCCTGAATACGAGACTGCGCTTCAGACAGGTTAGTGGTGGTGTTGTTCAGGTTGGTGATTGCAGAATCCAGACGGTTCTGCACCGCACCCAGGCTTGAACGGAAGGTATCAACTTCAGCAATCGCTTCGTCCAGCAGTGCCAGTGGATCAGCAGTTGCCGCACCTTCGAATTCAGCCGTGGCAGAAGCACCGCTCAGTTCAACCGTTACAGTTTCAGAGGTGGTGGTAGCGCCGCCGTTGACCAGACCGCCGGTAACAGCATAGTTTTTACCATCAACTGTAGTGTAAGCAGTGTTAACACCCGCTTCAGTTGTTGCAACTTTCAGCAGTGCGCCAGTCTGAGTGGCGGCAGCAACGCCGTTGTCATCATCATCGTAGGTTACATCTACGGTGTTCAGAGTCACGTCGCCAGTGGTATCGTCAACAGACGCGGCATAGTATTCACTACCGTATTTCACCACATAGTTAGCGGTTGCGGCACCAGTACTGTCCTGCAGGTTGTGCAGACTCAGGCTGTCAGAGCTAACGGTAGTACCGGTTGCAGTAGACAGAGTGGTGGCAACAGCAGACAGGTCTACTGCAGCAGGTGCGGCAGAACCGTCGCCAATTTCGCTCAGGGAATCGCCAACCTTAACTGCGTTACCGCCAACAGAGAAGCCGCCCAGACCCAGAGTGGTTGAGTCAATTTTCTTCAGGTCGATAGAGATGGTTTCACCATCGTTTGCGCCAACCTGGATTTTCATGCTACCGTTTTCTGCCAGTACGTTCACGCCGTTGAACTGAGTCTGACCAGATACGCGGTCAATTTCAGACAGACGTGAAGTGATTTCATCTTGGATTGAAGTCAGGTCGGAATCGGAGTTAGTGCCGTTCTGAGCCTGTACGGTCAGTTCACGGATACGTTGTAAGTTGTTGTTGATTTCTGACAGCGCGCCTTCAGTAGTCTGTGCTGCAGAGATACCGTCGTTAGCGTTACGAGACGCCTGAGTCAGGCCGCTGATGTTAGAAGTGAAACGGTTGGCAATAGCCTGACCAGCTGCGTCATCTTTTGCGCTGTTGATGCGCAGACCAGATGACAGACGCTCGATAGAAGTAGACAGAGCAGACTGGTTCTTGTTGATGTTGTTCTGAGTGATCAGCGAGAGGCTGTTGGTATTAATGACTTGTGCCATGATTAATTTTCCTGTAATTCAAGTCTATCGGTTAAGGTGTGGGCTTCAACCCGCCGGCTTCAGCGCCGTCAAAGTTGTTATCGTCTACCTCTCAGCAACCTTTAGAATTTTTTTATTATCCCACCATTTTTTTTACCGTTAGAAATACCCTTCTCTATTACCGTTATTCGCTTTATTAACGCCGCATAAATAATCGTAAACTTCACACATCAATTGCCGATAACCCACGTTATGCATTCTTACCGTGACAAATTAAGGAAACCATCATGGCTAGTATATCTACCCTGGGTATCGGATCCGGACTGGATCTAACAACTATTCTTGACAGTCTGGAAACAGCAGAAAAGATCCCACTCACTCTGATTTCCGACCAGCAAACGTCGTACACAGCAAAACTCAGTGCCTACGGTACTCTGAAAAGCGCCCTGGAAAAATTTCAGACTGCCACGGATACACTAGCCAGCGCGGATACTTTTTCCGCAGCAACCGCAACCAGTAGCTCAAGTGCATTTAGCGCAACAACGGGGTCTGATGCCGTCGCCGGGAAATACACCATTAGTGTGTCAACGCTGGCCACCGCACAAACCCTGACGTCAGCCAGCAAAACCGATAAAACCACCGCCATTGCCAGCTCGGCCAGCACCATTACCATTCAACAGGATAATGGCGATGACGCGGTAACCATCGATCTGACGGCGGCGAATTCGTCATTAACCGGTATCCGTGATGCTATCAACGCAGCCGATGCCGGCGTAACCGCCAGTATTATTCAGGTATCCAGCGGCAGCTACGTATTGTCGGTCACTTCCGACGATACCGGCGTTGATAACGCCATGAGCATTAGCGTCAGTGGCGACAGTACACTACAGAGTTTCCTCGGTTATGACGCCAGCGCCAGTAGCAATGGTATGACCGAAAGCGTTGAAGCGGTGAATGCCGAGTTAACCGTAAACAATGTGGCAATTGAAAGCAGCAGTAATTCTCTCACCGAAGTGATCCAGGGAATTACGCTTGAGCTGTCTGATGTTACCAGTGGTAACCAGACGCTGACCGTCACCAAAGACACCTCCGAAGCGTTAGATGCCATCACCGAATGGGTTGATGCCTATAACACTCTGCAGGACAGCTTTTCCAGCCTGACGAAATATACTGCTGTCGATGCTGGTACTGATGAACAGGATAGCAGCAATGGCGCACTGCTTGGTGACAGTACCCTGCGTACCATTCAGACCCAGTTAAAAAGTTTGCTAACCAACGCCTCCAGCTCATCAACATTTAAGAGCCTGTCGCAAATTGGTATCACTACCGATACCGGCACCGGCCAGTTGGAACTGGATTCTGATGCCCTTGAAGAAGCTCTGGCAAGCGACGCGGACGGCATTAAAGAGATGATTATTGGTGATGGCAGCACTACAGGTATTGCTACCACCATGTCTACCCGCCTGACCGGCTGGTTAGCCGACGACGGCATTTTGCAGGCAGCAACCGATGGCGTGAGTTCTACGTTGAATGATTTAACCGATCAGTACAACGCAATGAGCACCCGTATCGACAATATTGTGGCGCGCTACAAAGCACAATTTACCCAGTTGGACGTACTGATTAGTCAGTTAAACACCACCAGTGATTATCTAACTCAGCAGTTCAGCAGTTCAGACAGCAGTTCGAGCAGCAGTTAGTGATAAAGAGAGGATATAATGTATAGCGCAAATGGCACCAAAGCCTACGCAAAAATAGGCGTAGAAAGCGCAGTAATGAGCGCCAACCCAAGTCAGCTGATGACACTGCTTTTTGATGGGGCGCTTAGCGCCCTGGTCCGCGCCCGTCTGTTTTTGCTGGACGGTAATATTGTCGGCAAAGGTGAATCGCTGTCGAAAGCGATTAACATTATCGAGAATGGTTTACGCGTCGGCCTGGATGAAACCAGCGGTGATGAGCTTACTGAGAACTTAGCTTCACTTTATACTTATATGGTACATCGCTTACTGCAGGCTAACCTGCGGAACGATGCCGATGCTATTCAGGAAGTTGAAACGTTATTACGTAATATCGCCGATGCCTGGAAAGAAGTCTCAGGTTCCACAGAACTGGTTCAGGACGCCGTTTAAATGGATATTGCACCGCACTTGCTCGAAATCTATCAACAATTATTGCGTATCAGCCAGTCAATGTTAAATCTGGCATCCGAAGGCAAATGGGACGCCTTAATTGAAATGGAAGTTCATTATCTCAGTGTGGTTGAAAAGCTGGCGCAGAGTACCGAAAAAACGCCGATCAGTGCTCACGCGCTGGAGCAGTTGCGCCCGGTATTGCGTCATATTCTGGATAATGAAGCCGAAGTTAAAAGCCTGCTTCAGGCGCGCATGGATGAACTTTCACAACTTATTACGCAATCCACACGCCAGAAATCAGTTAATTCAGCTTACGGCAAACTTTTCGGGAATGTGCTGTATCCTAATGATCCTGGCTAAAAAACATTATTTTCCTTGCCTCATCCTGACAAACGCTATACAGCGGGCCGACAGTAAAAATAATTCTGTTACGGCCCGCGCTTTTCTCCCCGCTTACTCCATACTTGATTTTCAGTTAGTTAACCATGGAGTCTGGCATGCGCAATCCCACCCTGTTGCAGTTCTTTCACTGGTATTACCCGGATGGCGGCAAACTCTGGCCCGAAGCCGCCGAACGTGCAGCATGGCTGGAAGAGGTCGGCTTTACCGCTATCTGGTTACCCCCGGCTTACAAAGGTGACTCCGGCGGTTATTCAGTCGGCTACGATAGCTACGATCTGTTTGATCTGGGTGAATTTGACGCCAAAGGCAGCCGCGCCACCAAATATGGTGACAAGGAACAGTTGCTGGCGGCGGTTGCGGCGCTGAAATCCCATAACCTTGGCGTGCTACTGGATGTGGTGCTCAACCATAAGATGGGCGCCGATGAAAAAGAGCCGGTGCTGGTTAACCGCGTCAATCCGGATAATCGCGAAGAGATCGACGATGAAGTGGTCGAGGCCGAAGCCTGGACACGCTTTACCTTTCCGCAACGCGCCGGCAAATACTCGCAATTCATCTGGGATTACAAATGCTTTAGCGGTGTCGATCATATCGAGAATCCGGATGAAAACGGTGTGTTTAAAATCGTTAATGACTACACCGGCGACGGCTGGAATCAACAGGTGGACGACGAACTGGGTAATTTTGACTATCTGATGGGCGCCAACATCGATTTTCGTAACCATGCGGTCACCGAGGAACTGAAATACTGGGCACGCTGGGTGATGGCGGAAGTACACTGTACCGGCTTCCGGCTTGATGCGGTAAAACATATTCCCGCATGGTTTTATAAAGAGTGGATTGAGCATATTCAGGAAGTGGCCGACCAGCCGATGTTTATTGTGGCGGAATACTGGTCCCACGAGGTGGATAAACTACAGCAGTACATCCATCAGGTAGAGGGAAAAACCATGTTATTCGATGCGCCGCTGCAGATGAATTTTCATAACGCCTCGAAACAGGGCGCCGATTACGATCTGAGCCAGGTCTTTAACGACACGCTGGTGGCTGCCGATGCCTTTCACGCCGTCACTATTGTCGCTAACCACGACACCCAACCGCTACAGGCGCTGGAAGCCCCGGTTGCCCCCTGGTTTAAACCCCTCGCCTACGCGCTGATTTTGCTACGCGAACAGGGCGTGCCGACGGTATTTTATCCCGATCTGTTTGGCGCCAGCTATCAGGATGAAGGCGGTGATGGCGAACCGCACCAGATTGAGATGCCGGTCATCCCCGAGCTGGAAGCGTTAATCCGCGCCCGCCAGCTGTATGCCCATGGGGTGCAGACCGATTATTTCGATCATCCCAACTGTATCGCCTTCAGTCGCAGCGGAACCGGGGAGTTCGCCGGCTGTGTGGTTGTGATGTCTAACGGTGATGAGGGTGAGAAAACCGTGGCGCTGGGAGAAGATCATGCGCATTCACAATGGTATGACTATCTGGGTCATCGTCAGCAGATTATTACCTGCGATAAACAAGGCAACGGGCAGTTTTACTGCAATGGCGGCAGCCTGAGCGTCTGGGTGGCGCAGCCAGCCTGATAATCACCCCGGAGAGAGACTCTCCGGGCTTCATCGCCAGCGCTTACTGCGCGATTTTTTGCACCTTCATCAGTGACGGTTCGATATTTTGCAATGACGTGGCGTTTGGCTGAGCCGGCAGCGCGTCCAGCGCCTGTTGGCACTCTGCGGTCGGATGCTCCATTTTTTGCAATTCCAGCTTGTCGTAGTGTAATACCTGGCCTTCCCTCTTCAGCGGCATTACACGTAACTGTCTGTTGACGTTAACATACTCGCCACCGCGTACCGTCAGTTTGCCCGGTTTGGCAATCACCCGCTGCCACTGGCGACAATCCAGCGTATCCCCCTGTGGGGTGATAATCAGGCTGGCCACCGCCTGGTCGCTGATTAACCCCGCCTGGGGAGTAAGAGTTTGCCAGTAACCCTGCAGGTCAGCAGGTGCTGGCGTCTTAACCGCCTGATCATAACTGGTAATCTGCGTACAACCGCTCAGTGCTAACGCACAAAGTGCAATCCACTTCTTCATTTTAATTCCCTAAGCTCAATGCGTACGCCGGTACGGTATAATCATTCCGGTAATTTCTGCAAGAAACATTCGCCAGATTTCCCTCCGTCTGCCGCCGGGGAAGCATCTGCGCTTTATGAAGTGTAAACTACCCGGATTGAATCAAAAGGATAACCCCGCATGAAAACCCCTGAAGAGTATTACACCCTCGCCCGCGCCATGTTCTTACAGGCGCATCCCGATTTCCATGCCGCCATGGATAAAATCAGCGAGCAGGATGCCCGGGCCATGGGGGTATCACTGGAGAAACTGCGCGAAATTCAGGCTGACCGCATCTATGCCGCTTTTCTGCGGGCGAAAAAACAGGATGCGATACTGTTCTCCATCCAGCTGGCCGAGCCAAATAAACAGGTAGCGGCGCAGGCGATAGAGAAATATCTACGTTCGCACGCCCGGGCATTGGGGATGACATGGGAAGAGTTCTGTATTAAAAATGATCTCTGAGCTGTGAAATGGGCAGGGAAACTGCTCATTATGCTAATTTATAATGATTATTTAACAAATATACGCCATTTCGACGATTAAAATTGTACAATTAACTATTTTTTGTATAACTTTAATACGCGACCAATAATCGCGTATTACCCTTGTAACCAATCGTGCGCTTGCACGGCCTCTGGAAGTGGCACAGGATTTCCACCTCCAGAGGTTTATTTTCTCCCTTTTCTCTCCCCGGCAACATTTGTAAACAACCGCGGTGATTCGCCCGGCAGCTAATGGTCTACCCTTAATAATGCCTCGTAGTGAGGACGTAACAGATTAAGGAGAAATTATGTTTGAACAGGCAAAAGACAAAGTTGATGAAGCCATCGGTGCCGGTCAGGAACAATTTGGCAAAGCCTCGCGTTCACCTGAATATGAAGTGAAAGGAAAAGTGCGTAAGCAGTTGGCGCGCGGCAGTTATGCGGTGGATGATCTTGTCGATTCTGTAAAACAGCAAACGCAAAGCTCTCCGCTCGCCTCACTGGCGATTGCTGTCGGCGTGGGTTTTGTCCTTGGGAAAGTTATTGGCCGCAAATAAGCCACGCCAGAGATCGGTGTAGCCGTTGACACCCGGCTATGAATGCCGCACTGAACGGGAGCCATCAACGGCTCCCGTCCGGCGTTTCAGATATCCGACCCGGCTGCGGCTTTATGCCTCTGATTTCTCATCAACATAACGTGTCACCGCCAGCAGGCGATTCACATGCGTCAGCAGCAGATCAACATCAGTTTGTAGAAACTCAGCAGGAGACTCGGTTGCCGTAAGAATGGCATTCTGAATATTCTGCGAAATATTATTTGAACCCTCTTTCCCTGCGGTCAGGAGCAGCGCGGCAATCAGCAAAGATTGCGCTTCAACCTGAGCCGTCAGCTCTTTGGTATCTACATCCATCTTCGCCAGCTTCATTAAAATGTCGATAACCAGTTGCTTCATTGGTATTCCCCTGTGATTTTTTTGCCAAAGACCTGACCAGACAGTCAGATAACGCTCATCGCCTTGATACGTGAATAGCCATAGCTGAAGGTCTGATCGCCGGGGCAAACCAGTACCAGTACATCGCCAGATTGCGCCTCGCCGAGCATCTCTGCGAGTTCAGTATCAAACTCTTTACTCAGCCCGGGCAACGCCATAAACATTTCACCAGGATAATCGTCGTTATCGTCCAGCGGCATATCTTCTATACGTGACCCCTTCACCACATAAATCAGCAGCTGCCTGCCTTCATGCAGCACTTCCGCTTTTAAATGTTTTCCTGTTGGATGCTTAGCCATATCCACTCCCGATCTGTACGCTGCCCGCAGACACGTCATTCTTAACGATTGCCAGCGATGAAACTACCACTGTCGCCCGCGTTTCGGAACGCTTGTTACCGCAAGAAACGATAATTATTGCGACAATCGCCGGATAAAACAGCAGTTAAAGCGCAGCCACCATTGATACTGTATTATTATCCAGTATTATTGGCGAGCAAAAAGATCACGGCAGGATTACTTACCAGAGAGGTTGACAGCAATGTTCGTCGAGTTGATTTACGATAAGCGCAATGTGGCAGGGCTAAACAATGCCAATGAGATGATCCGCGAAGAGCTGGAGAAGCGCATTCACCGTGCGTTCCCGGATGCAGTGGTAAAAGTTAAACCAATGCAACGTAATGCGATTGAAACCGATGCCAGTAAAGGTGACAAAGCGATCATGGCGCGCATTATCGAAGAGATGTTTGAAGAAGCGGATATGTGGCTGGTTGCAGACTTATAATCCGGCAGGCGCCGGGGGCTAATTATCCGGGCGCTGCCAGGCTAACCAGCGGATATAAAACAAGCTATTGCCAGCCACAGGGCGTAGACTGAGCTACCTGTAACGAGTGAGATAAAGAAAATGATCAGTCTCGACAGTTTACGCTTTTTTCGTTCCGGCACCCGGCAAATAAAATGCCCCGCCTGTGCGCATACTCATAAACAGCTTTCAGCGAAAATCAGCAAAGATCACACGCTAATTTGTCCTCAATGCGGCCACTATTTTACTGCCGTCCAACGCAACAGCGAAAAAACACCCTAAAAAATAATATTGCGCCAGGCCAAACTGCATTGCAACCGGTCGTAATAGTGCGAACCGTTGTAATGCAGGCGCGAGGTGTAGGTTGTCAGCAGAAAATACAGACGTAAAAAAACCCGCACAAGGCGGGCTTTTTTTTCAGGCTCTCTAACTGCTCAGGCCGGGGCCATCATCGCTATCGTAACAGAGCCTGCGGCGTTATTGCTTAGCGTGCAACAACGTTGGTCGCTGAAGGACCTTTAGCGCCGTTCTCAACAGAGAACTCTACGCTCTGACCTTCGTCGAGGGTCTTGAAGTTATCACCCTGGATTGCAGAGAAATGTACGAATACATCTTTGCTGCCATCGGTAGGAGAAATAAAGCCGAAACCTTTCTCAGCGTTAAACCATTTTACTAAACCAGTCATTTTGTTAGACATAATTCTTTCCTCTGAATTTCGAAGCCCGTAAACAGGCGGACAGGATTGCTTTGCAGATAATACTTATGAGCAAGGTAATAAGAAGATTCAGGAAAAGAGATATCTAAGATAACGCTCGAACTGAGAACTGCTTTAATAAAACCGCTTGGCATAAATAGGTCTGTACCACAAACCGATGCGCTATTTACACACGTAACGACTTTTTAAGCAAGCACTATCATCAATTTATTTTTAACAGGCGTAACCTGACGGCAACAATATCCGGCCGGTAACCGCCATGAAAAAGACTCGCACAATGCGAGTCCCGGCAGATAATCAGGCTTCATTCTCGATACGATTGGCTTCAATCTCGAGATCCTGCACGGTTTTTTCCAGTGTTTCGAGTACCGCCCCCTGGCGGGTAAGCAAATCATTGATCGCGGCGGCAAAGGTGTCGTTTTTATATTCACCCGCATCAAATGCCAGCCACTGTGCTGACAGGGTTTCCGTATTGGACTGGGCATAGTGACGCATCTCTTTCAGCTGCGAAGTCACATCACGTAAATAGTCGGTCTGCGTTTTCAGCGTTTCATTATCACTCATGCTGGTTCCCTTTCTGGTTATTTAAAGTAAATAAGGCGAACTACCCAGTTAAATGTAGTGAAAAATCGCCAGTTAACCTTAAGAATAATCGGAAGATGCCGCAGCAGGGTGAAGCAGAACAAAAAAAGGCCGCCAGCAAAGCTGGCAGCCTGGTAAAATTTGTGACCTCTCCCCGGCGCTTATCTCCGGCACTCACACTGCGGTGGCGTTAGCTCTGCGAAAGGACAGCCACAGCATGCCAGAGCCATTCTCAACGAAAGTTATACCAACCGCCGATTTGTCAGAGCGGCGCTTCATCCAGTACGCGATGCAGCACGGCAGACAGCTCATTAATTTCAAATTTTGCCACATAACCATTAGCGCCTACTTTGCGCACATGATCTTCGTTGGCGCTGCCCGACAGTGAGGAGTGGATCACCACCGGCAGATTCCTCAGGATGGAATCACTTTTAATATTGCGCGTCAGCGTAAAACCATCCATTTCCGGCATTTCCAGATCGGTTAACACCAGCGAAATTTTATCGCTAATCGGCCGCCCTTCAGACAGCGCCTGCTTGGCTATTACCTTGATTCTTTCCCAGGCATCAAGTCCGGTATTATACATTTCACACGGAATGCCCATAATCTTCAGCCCCTGCTCCAGCATGTTGCGGGCAACTTTGGAATCTTCGGCAACAATCGCCACCGCGCCAGGGGTGAAACGGAAAACTTTTTCTTTGATTTGCTCCGGCGGAACGTCGCGAATTGACGGAATAATGTCCTGCAGGATCTGCTCAACATCCAGCACCAGCGCCATATTATTGCCGTTACCCTGCTCTTCATCATCCAGCAACGCGATGCTGGTCACATTACGGCTGCTGACACTGGCATCGGCGGGATGGACCTGGTTCCAGTTAAGACGCACGATATTATCCACTGACTCCACGGCAAACGCCTGAGTGTTACGGGCATACTCCGTGACCAGCAGCAGATTAAGACCGGTAGTCGGTACGCAACCGACTACCGCAGGCATATCAATAACCGGGATCAACTGCCCACGAATATTTGCCATACCCAGCAACGGCGAACGCATACCTGCAGCACGGGTAATAGGAAGCATCGGCACAATTTCACGCAGCTTAAATACATTCAGGCCAAACAGCTCAGATTTTTCATCCTGGCTGGCTTTTCCCAGTCGGAATAATAAAAGTTCGAACTTATTTGATAATGTTAGATTTGCCCTTTCATCGATTTCTTTCTGAAAGTTATCCATTTTTACCTCTAAGTTATTATTAATTAATGTAAACTTACATGTGATATCGATGATGAGCTAAAGCAATGAAACCTTCGCTTCCTCACTTCTCACCAGCATGGGTGCTGTGTTAATCACTGATGAGGGTTATCGGCAGTGAAATAAAAAAGTACAGAGCTAACTGCCGGACATTCGATGCGATTTTTAAAAGTGTGCGCTAAACACGGTTAACGCCAACACCGGCGATAAAAAAAGCCTCGTCGGCATGAGCCTTATAGGCTTGCAGGACAATAGTCGGGTTAAGGGATGCAAATGCAGCGCCGATAACCACGCCGGTTACACCTGCATATTCATAATATCCTGATAAGCGGTAATCAGCTTATTACGCACCTGAATCCCCATCTGCATTGATATCGATGATTTCTGAAGATCGACCATCACATCGTTCAGCGCCACACCGGGCTTACCCATTTCAAAATCCTGCGCCTGATTGCGCGCGGCGTTCTGCGTTTCACTGATCTTACCCAATGCTGCTTTCAACTGACCGGCGAAATCTGCATGCGCGGTGCTGTCAGTGCTTTGATTGCTGGCCTGTAACATCGCCGTCTGCAACTGCTGCACCACACTTTCGATGCCCTGAATTGCCATCTGTTTACCTCTGATCGTGATGAAGATGATTTTTAATGCTGCAAACTTATCACAGCGTCAATAAGACAAAGCCTGTAAATAGCAGCAAAAAACACAGCTTATCTGGCAATCAAATTTTGCGATTAAGAAAATAATGTCAGTCCATTGGGGTGGAACTTTTTACTGCAAGCCGCATCAGGGAGTCAGCTTTGCTACCACACAACGTGAAACCGTCAGGTCAACTGTCAGGCAGGAAATGGTCATGAATGCTACTGTCACTCAGGATTCAGCAGAAAAGAAAGGCTTCAGTGACCTTTTGGTTCGCCTGCGTGCAAACCCTCGCGTTCCTATAATCATTGCCTCCGCGTTTGTTATTGCGGTTGTTATCGCCATGGTCCTGTGGGCCAAAGCGCCCGACTATCGTGTGCTTTACAATAACCTCACCGACGAAGATGGCGGCGCAATTGTTACACAGTTAACCCAGATGAACGTTCCCTACCGTTTTGAAGAGAACGGCGGCGCATTAATGGTGCCAGCGGAAAAAGTTCACGAGCTGCGGTTACGCCTGGCGCAACAAGGATTACCGAAAGGCGGAGCGGTTGGCTTTGAATTACTGGACAAAGAGAAGTTCGGCATTAGCCAGTTCAGTGAACAGGTTAATTATCAGCGCGCTCTGGAAGGCGAGCTGGCGCGAACCATTGAAACCTTTGGTCCGGTAAAAAGCGCACGAATCCATCTGGCGATGCCAAAGCCGACCTTATTTGTACGCGAACAAAAATCGCCATCCGCTTCCGTTACGCTCAACCTGCAACCGGGCCGCGCACTTGATGAAGGCCAAATCAGCGCGGTAGTGCATATGGTTTCCAGCAGCGTCGCGGGCTTACCGCCAGGCAATGTTACCGTCGTCGACCAGGCGGGACGCCTGTTAACCCGGGCTGATGCTGCAGGTCGTGATCTTAACGATGCCCAGCTGAAATACACTACCGATGTAGAAAACCGTTATCAGCAACGTATCGAAGCGATTCTTGGCCCAATCGTTGGTCAGGGCAATGTGCATGCTCAGGTTACTGCGCAGATCGACTTTGACAGCCGTGAGCAGACTGACGAGCAGTATAAACCGAACACCGATCTCTCCACGGCGGCGGTTCGCTCGCGCCAGAGCAGCCTTAGCGAACAGTTGGGTGGACAGAATCCAGGCGGCGTACCCGGTGCATTATCGAATCAGCCAGCACCGGCTAATACGGCGCCAATTGCGACTGAGAACACCACGCCTAACGCCAAGACGGCGGCGAACAACGCCAATACGGCTAATGCAGCGAATACGGCAGCCAGCACCGGCTCAAGCAGTGCCCGTGTGGTACCGTCTAATACCCGCAAAGATGACACCACTAACTACGAAGTCGACCGCACTATTCGTCACACCAAGATGAATGTCGGCAATGTTAAACGTCTGTCGGTAGCTGTAGTTGTTAACTACCGCGCCGATGATAAAGGCAAAGAGATCGCGCTTAACGAGCAACAAATTAAGCAGATCGAAGACCTGACGCGTGAAGCCATGGGCTTCTCCACCGACCGGGGAGATAGCGTCAATGTCGTCAACTCACTGTTTACTCAGAGCGATGTCAGCGGTGGTGAACTGCCGTTCTGGCAACAACAGTCGTTCTTTGAACAGATGATGATCGCCGGACGCTGGCTGCTGATTGCACTGATTGCCTTTATCCTGTATCGCAAACTGGTACGCCCTCACGTGGTGCGCAAACAGAAGCAGGAGAAAGCAGCCGCCGAAGCCGCTGCGGCAATGTCCCTGGAGCCAGCGGAAGAAGCCTACTCAGTCACGCTTAGTAAAGACGAGCAGGAGCAGGAACGTAAATCTCAGCATCGCATGAGCGCTGAGGTTCTGAGCCAACGTATTCGCGAGATGTCAGATAACGATCCGCGAGTGGTGGCACTGGTTATTCGCCAATGGATGAGTAACGAACTATGAGTCTGACCGGAACCGACAAAAGCGCCATCCTGATGATGACACTTGGTGAAGAGCGTGCAGCGGAGGTGTTTAAACACCTTGGCACTCGTGAAGTGCAGCATCTCAGCGCCGCAATGGCCAACATGAAGCAGGTATCTCATAAACAGCTGACTGAAGTGTTGCGGGAATTCGAAGCTGATGCTGAGCAATTTGCCGCTCTGAGCCTCAACTCTAATGACTATCTGCGCTCGGTGCTGACCAAAGCGCTGGGAGAGGAGCGTGCCGCCAGCCTGCTGGAGGATATCCTCGAAACGCGCGAAACCACCACCGGCATGGAGACGCTCAACTTTATGGAGCCGCAGTCGGCGGCAGACCTGATCCGCGACGAACACCCGCAGATTATCGCCACCATCCTGGTGCATCTGAAACGCGGGCAGGCAGCCGATATTCTGGCCCTGTTCGACGATCGCCTGCGCCACGATGTCATGCTGCGTATTGCCACTTTCGGTGGCGTACAGCCAGCCGCTCTGGCCGAACTGACCGAAGTACTGAACTCACTGCTTGATGGTCAGAACCTTAAGCGTGCGAAGATGGGCGGCGTAAGAACCGCAGCCGAGATTATCAACCTGATGAAGACGCAGCAGGAAGAGGCGGTTATCGAGGCCGTACGCGAATTCGATGGCGAACTGGCGCAAAAAATTATCGACGAGATGTTCCTGTTCGAAAATCTGGTGGAAGTGGACGACCGCAGTATCCAGCGCCTGCTGCAGGAAGTGGAGTCCGAACAGCTGCTGGTCGCGCTGAAAGGTTCCGAACAGCCGCTGCGCGAGAAGTTCCTCAAAAACATGTCTGCGCGCGCTGCCGATATCCTGCGCGACGACCTGGCCAACCGAGGCCCGGTACGTATGTCGGCGGTGGAAAACGAGCAGAAGGCAATTTTGCTGATTGTGCGTCGTCTGGCGGAAAGTGGCGAGATGGTGATTGGCGGCGGCGAGGAAACTTATGTCTGATGCCTTTTCTTCCCGGCCGTGGAAAACCTGGCTGCCTGATGATTTAGCGCAGCCTGAGAAACCGTTAACTGATGAGTTTGTTGTGCCGCAGATCGCCACCGACGACAGCGATGAGCAACAAAGCATGCTGGAGTCAATGCAGGCGCAGATTCGTAATGAAGCGCAGAGTACCGGCTATGCCGAAGGCTATAAAAAAGGCTTAAGCGAAAGTCAGCAGGCTGGTTATGAAGCGGGTTTTCAGCAAGGCCTGGCGGAAGCCCAGCAGCAGCAGGCGCCATTACAAGCGCGCATGCAGCAGTTGGTCACCGAATTCCAGCACACGCTGGAGGCGCTCGACAGCGTAATTGCGGCGCGTCTGATGCAGATGGCGCTGGAAGCCGCGCGTCAGGTGATTGGTCAGGCAACGGCGGTTGATGGTTCCGCCCTGCTGCGCCAGATACAACAGATGATTCAGCAGGAACCGATGTTCAGCGGCAAGCCGCAGCTGCGTGTCCATCCGGATGATCTGCAACGCGTTGAGCAGACACTGGGCGCCACGCTGGACCTGCATGGTTGGCGTTTACTGGCCGACAGCTCGCTGCATCCTGGCGGCTGTAAAGTCAGTGCTGAAGATGGCGACCTTGACGCCAGCATTGCTACGCGCTGGCATGAGCTGTGCCGCCTTGCCGCACCGGGAGAATTGTAATGACAACGCGTCTTTCACGCTGGCTGGGGGTTCTCGACTCTTTCGAACAACGCATGGGCCAGTTGCCGACGGTGCGGCGTTATGGTCGTCTGACCCGCGCCACCGGGCTGGTGCTGGAAGCTACCGGCCTGCAACTGCCGCTCGGCGCCACCTGCGTGATTGAGCGCAATGATGGACATCAGATTTCCGAAGTAGAGAGTGAAGTCGTCGGCTTCAATGGCAGTCGGCTGTTTCTGATGCCGCTGGAAGAGGTCGAAGGCATTCTGCCCGGCGCGCGCGTATTCGCCAGAGTGGTCGGTGAAAACCAGCACAGTGGTAAACAACTGTTGCTCGGGCCTGAACTGCTTGGCCGCGTACTGGACGGCAGCGGTCGTCCTCTGGATGGCTTACCGGCGCCGGATACCGGCTACCGCGCCGCCCTGATCACCCCACCGTTTAACCCGTTACAGCGTACGCCGATTACCGACGTGCTGGATACCGGCGTGCGTGCCATTAATGCCCTGCTCACCGTCGGCCGAGGTCAACGCATGGGGCTGTTTGCCGGCTCCGGCGTCGGTAAAAGCGTGCTGCTGGGCATGATGGCGCGTTATACCAAAGCGGATGTGATTGTGGTGGGATTGATCGGCGAACGTGGCCGTGAAGTAAAAGACTTTATCGAAAATATTCTGGGCGTTGAGGGGCGTTCGCGCGCCGTGGTGATCGCCGCGCCAGCCGATGTTTCTCCCCTATTGCGAATGCAGGGTGCGGCCTACGCCACGCGTATTGCCGAAGATTTCCGCGATCGCGGTCAGCATGTCTTGCTGATCATGGATTCTCTGACGCGTTATGCCATGGCGCAGCGTGAGATCGCGCTGGCGATTGGCGAACCGCCGGCCACCAAAGGTTATCCACCTTCGGTATTTGCCAAACTGCCGGCGCTGGTTGAGCGCGCCGGCAATGGCATCGATGGCGGCGGCTCGATTACCGCATTTTATACCGTACTGACGGAAGGCGATGACCAGCAGGATCCAATTGCCGACTCCGCGCGCGCCATTCTTGATGGCCATATTGTGCTGTCACGACGTCTGGCGGAGGCCGGCCACTATCCGGCGATTGATATTGAAGCGTCAATCAGCCGTGCGATGACTTCGCTGATCGATGAGAAACATTACGCCCGCGTGCGTCAGTTTAAGCAGTTGCTGTCGAGTTATCAGCGCAACCGCGATCTGGTGAGCGTCGGCGCCTATGCCGCTGGTAGCGACCCGACACTGGATAAAGCGATAAAACTCTATCCCGAACTGGAAGCATTCCTGCAACAAGGCATTTTTGAGCGCAGTCATTATGACGACGCCTGTCTGCATCTGCAGGCCATCTTTGGTTAATGATGATCACGAGCCGGCATTATCCGGCCCAACATAAAAACATCCGTTGAGGCCAGCATGGTGAAACAGAATACACCCATTGAGACCCTGCGTGATCTGGCGCAGAAAGATGTCGAAAAAGCCGCGCTACAGTTGGGTAATGTACGCCGGGCGCATAAGCAGGCTGATGAACAACTCTCCATGCTGCTCAACTATCAGGATGAATATCGCAGCAAGCTGAACAATGATATGTCAGGCGGTATCGCCAGTACCCGCTGGCATAACTATCACCAGTTTATTTTTACCCTGGAAAAAGCCATTGAGCAGCACCGCAATCAACTGGCGCAGTGGAACGTAAAACTGGAACAGGCTTTGCGGTTGTGGCGTAGCAAACAACAGCGTCTCCACGCTTACGAAACCTTACAGGCGCGAGCTACAGCCAATGAATTAGTACAAGAAAACCGTCTCGATCAGAAACGGATGGATGAATTTGCCCAACGGGCATCATTGAGGAAAGGCGAATGATTACGCTGCCAACACTTCCCACTTCAGTCACCTCAGAAAACGGCATTGATACGTCAGCAACCGGTGCAAATCTTCTTGCTGACGACAGTAAACCGCAAGCTTTTTTGACCCTGCTGGGTAATCGTCTTTTAACTCTGGCCCAGAAGTCGGGCGAGAACACCGCTGATACCACACAGTTGGCGTCGGGCGAAACCAGCGAAGAGCAACCGGTTAGCGAACTGAGCGCTCTGCTCGCGGCACTGGATAAACCGGAAACGCTCAATACACTATTGCAAGCGGAAAATGTTAAAGGCGACAGCAAAACCGCCGATGATAAAGATAAGCTAAAAACAACCGAATTAAGCGATAGTGATATGCAGGCCTTACAGGCGCTATTTGCCATGCTGCCCCAGAATCCGGCTCTGGCCCAGGTCACCACCGCCAATCAGAGTGATATGCTCACCGCCACCACTCGCGATGGTAGTGACAAAACAAACGCATTAGCCGCAATGCTCAGCAATATCACTGGTCAGACAACCGCTGATGCCACCAGTGAGAGTGTGCCCACTGGCGTCAGCAGCGCGGCGATGACTCAGGTCGCTGACGGCAAATCGACTACCGCATTGATGCCGTCAGCGATTGATGTCAACAGCAATGGCAGTAGTCAAACCAGGAGTGATGATGGCAGCGTTTCATCGGCCACCAGTGCGTTTCAGCAGGTATTAAACAGCATCAGTAAAGAGGAGTTGCAGGATCAGAACCTGAATCAGTCCAGCAGCACTCCGAACCTCAGCGCTGTGGTCTCAAGCGCCAGTACAGCGGCAACGGCGCCAATCGCTTCGGCCACCACGATGACACCGGCAACGCCGCAGTTGAATTCACAGCTCGGTAGCCCGGAGTGGCAGCAAGCGTTAGGACAGCAAGTACTGATGTTTAGCCGAAACGGCCAGCAGAATGCCGAGTTGCGCCTGCATCCACAGGATCTGGGCAGTATTCAAATTAGTCTGAAACTGGATAACGACCAGGCCCAGCTGAGTATGGTCTCCGGCCATAGTCAGGTGCGCGCCGCGCTTGAGGCCGCCATCCCGCAATTGCGCACAGCGCTGGCTGAGAGCGGCATCAACCTCGGTCAGACCAGCGTCAGCAGTGATGCCTTCCCTCAAAGCCAGTCTTTTAATGGCCAGCAGGAATCGCGTCGCGACAGTAGCGGCAACAGCAGTTTTGCTCAGGCACTGGAAGGCGATAGCGAAATCACGCCGATTGCCGTACCAGCCGCCCTGCAGGCACGTGCCACAGGCAATAATTCTGTCGATATTTTCGCCTGATTGCGACAAACGCATAAGGTAATAGCAAAACGCGCGTCTTTTCCTCCCATTGAAAGGCGAGAGACGCGGGATAATCTGACCTGGCTCGCCGGCTGGCGATGCTAAAATAATTCACAGGAAGTAACTGCCATCATGTCTGAAAAAGCGAAAACCAAAGGCCGCAAACGTTCAATTATGATCCCAGCATTACTGGTCGTAACGCTGATCGCTTGTGGCGTGGCAGGTTATACCGTCTGGCGAATGATGAATAAGCCTGCTGATGCTGCCCACGCGGTTGAAAAGCAGGAACCACCGGCCGCGCCAATCTTTTTAGCTCTTGATACTTTTACGGTTAACCTGGTTAATGCTGACAACGATCCGGATCGCGTACTGTACGTAGGTTTTACCCTGCGCGTACCCAATGAGGAAACGCACCGTCGCATGACTGACTATCTGCCAGAAGTCCGCAGCCGGTTACTGTTACTGCTGTCTCGTCAGAATGCTGTCGCACTGGCGAATGAACAGGGTAAACAGGATCTGGTCACGCAGATTAAGCAGGTGCTGGCGCCTCCGCTGGTGAAAGGTCAACCTCCGCAGGTGGTAGACGATGTCCTGTTTACTGCCTTCATTTTGAGGTGAATCAATGGGCGATAGCATTCTCTCCCAGGCTGAGATCGATGCGCTGCTTAACGGCGACAGCGACAGCACGGAAGATGTAAAAATTAAAGGTAAGGGCGATAGCGATATCCGTCCTTATGACCCAAATACCCAGCGTCGCGTGGTGCGCGAGCGTTTACAGGCGCTGGAAATTATTAACGAACGCTTTGCACGTGCATTTCGTATGGGTCTGTTCAACCTGTTGCGTCGTAGTCCGGATATCAGCGTCGGCGGTATCAAGATTCAGCCTTATCATGAATTTGCCCGCAACCTGCCGGTTCCGACCAACCTGAACCTGATCCACCTGAAGCCCCTGCGCGGAACGGCACTGTTTGTGTTCTCCCCGGGGCTGGTGTTTATCGCCGTAGATAACCTGTTTGGCGGTGACGGTCGCTTTCCGACCAAAGTGGAAGGACGCGAATTTACCCATACCGAACAGCGCGTGATCCGCCGCATGCTGAAGCTGGCGCTGGATAGTTACAGCGAAGCCTGGAAGGCGATTTACCCGCTCGATGTGGAGTATGTGCGTTCGGAAATGCAGGTAAAGTTTACCAATATCACCACCTCGCCAAACGATATCGTGGTGACCACCCCTTTCCAGGTGGAAATTGGCAATCTGATGGGCGAATTTAACATCTGTATTCCGTTCAGCATGATTGAACCGCTGCGCGAACTGCTGGTTAACCCGCCGCTGGAGAACTCGCGTCAGGAAGATCACAGCTGGCGTGAGACGCTGGTGAAGCAGGTTCAACACTCGGAACTGGAACTGGTGGCGAATTTTGCCGACGTATCACTGCAAATATCGCGCATTTTAAAATTAAAACCCGGTGATGTACTGCCGATTGAAAAGCCCGAACGCATTATCGCGCACGTCGATGGTGTGCCAGTATTAACCAGTCAATATGGCACGCTGAATGGCCAATATGCGCTGCGTGTGGAACATTTGATTAACCCGATTTTGAATTCGCTGAATGAGGAACAGCCCCATGACTGATAATAAACCGTCCGACGATAACGGGTCCGCGGACGATCTGTGGGCTGAGGCAATGAACGAGCAGGCGGCATCTTCCAGCGCGCCTTCACCGGAATCTGTATTTAAGTCTCTGGAAAGCAATGAAGTTATCGGTTCAATGCAGGACATTGACCTGATTATGGATATTCCGGTCAAGCTCAGCGTTGAACTGGGCCGCACCAAGATGACCATCAAAGAGCTGCTGCGTCTGTCGCAGGGTTCGGTTGTGGCGCTGGACGGCCTGGCCGGTGAACCGCTGGATATTCTGATCAACGGTTACCTGATTGCGCAGGGTGAAGTCGTAGTGGTGGCGGATAAATACGGCGTACGTATTACCGATATCATTACTCCGTCTGAACGTATGCGTCGACTGAGTCGCTAAATGAGAAGCGGCACTCAGCAGCTTCAACAGATACCGGCGTCACAACCCGCCACTAGCGCGGGTTCCATGCTGACCCAGGTAAGTTCCGTGCTGGCGTTTATCGTCTTACTGATTCTGTGCTGTGCCTGGCTGGCGCGCCGTTTTGGCTTCGCTGCCAAAAAGGTCGGCTCGCAGTCGTTAAAGATTAGCGCCAGTGTCAGTGTCGGCCAGCGTGAACGCGTGGTGATTGTCGATGTGGATGACGCGCGCCTGGTACTGGGTGTAACCGCACAAAATATTACGCATCTGCATACTCTGCCGCCGAAAGCCCCGGAAGAAGATCCGACGCCAACGACGCCAGCAGATTTTCGCCAGGTGCTCCAGACGTTGATCAAACGCCCGGGGAAACCACAATGATTCGTCGCCTGCTACCGCTGCTGCCACTGTTACTGCTGGCGCCTGAAGTTCACGCCCAGCTGCCGGGCTTAGTCAGTCACCCGCTGGCCAACGGCGGACAAAGCTGGTCACTGCCGGTGCAGACGCTGGTGTTTATCACCTCGCTGACCTTTTTACCGGCAATATTGCTGATGATGACCAGCTTCACCCGTATCATCATCGTCTTTGGCCTGCTGCGCAACGCGCTGGGTACGCCATCGGCGCCGCCAAACCAGGTAATGCTTGGTCTGGCGCTGTTTCTGACCTTTTTTATTATGGCGCCGGTGTTTGACAAGATTTATCAGGATGCTTATCTGCCGTTTAGTGAGGATAAGATCAGCATGGAAGTGGCGATCGATAAAGGCGCCCAGCCGCTACGTGAATTTATGCTGCGTCAGACGCGCGAAGCCGACCTGGCTCTGTTTGCCCGGCTGGCTAATACGGCGCCGATTGCCGGCCCGGAAGCCGTACCAATGCGCATTTTGCTGCCGGCCTATGTCACCAGCGAGCTAAAAACCGCATTTCAGATTGGTTTTACCGTATTTATTCCATTTTTGATTATCGATTTAGTGGTCGCCAGCGTCCTGATGGCATTGGGGATGATGATGGTGCCGCCGGCGACCATCTCCCTGCCGTTTAAGCTGATGCTGTTTGTGCTGGTCGATGGCTGGCAACTGCTGGTGAGTTCGCTGGCGCAAAGTTTTTATTCGTGAGTGGTTATCTCCAGCGGAATCCTTAATGGCTCCCGGATTAAAGCGCGGCATTAATGCCATCCCCTACAATGTTTCATCTCACCCAGGGAATAAAAAATGACTCCTGAATCGGTAATGGTCCTTGGCCAGGAAGCGATGAAAGTGGCGCTGGCGCTGGCCGCTCCCCTGCTGCTGGCGGCGTTAGTCAGCGGTCTGTTAATCAGCCTGTTGCAGGCGGCGACCCAGGTAAACGAACAAACGCTGTCGTTTATCCCGAAAATCCTCGCCGTCGCCTCTACCGTAGTGATTGCCGGCCCGTGGATGCTCAGCCTGGTGCTGGACTATATGCGCACCCTGTTTAACAACCTGCCGTATATCATCGGCTGATGCTGACTTTCGACAGTAGCCAGCTGATGACCTGGCTAAGTCAATTTTTCTGGCCAATGGTGCGCATTCTGGCACTGATTGCGACCGCGCCGATCCTCAGCGAGCGCGCGATCAACCGTAAAGTCAAAGTTGGTCTGGCGGCGATGATCACCTTCCTGCTGGTGCCGTTGCTGCCAGCCACTAATGTCACGCTATTTTCAGTTGGCGGCTTCTGGCTGCTGATTCAGCAGATGCTGATTGGCATCGCGCTGGGTTTTACCATGCAGTTTGCTTTTGCGGCGGTGCGTACCGCCGGTGAAATTATCGGTCTGCAAATGGGCCTTTCCTTTGCCACGTTCTTCGATCCGGGCAGCCGGTTGAATATGCCGGTGCTGGCACGTTTTCTCGATATGCTGGCGATGTTACTGTTTCTGAGTTTCAACGGCCACTTATGGTTAATCTCGCTGCTGGCAGACAGCTTTCATACCCTGCCAATTGGTGGCGACCCGCTTAATTCCAATGCATTTATGGCGCTGACCAAAGCCGGTGGATTAATTTTCCTTAATGGCATGATGTTAGCGTTACCGCTTATCACTTTGCTGCTCACCTTAAATATGGCACTGGGTTTGTTAAACCGTGTTTCACCACAACTCTCCGTTTTTGCCATCGGTTTCCCGGTAACATTGTCAATTGGCATTATGACGATGGGCATCATGATGCCGCTGCTGGCCCCTTTCTGCGAACATTTGTTCAGTGAAGTGTTTGATTTGCTGTCTGACATCCTCTCCGAGATGCCGCGCTAGCAAACATTAGCCGCACAAACACAACCGCACCGTGATACTTAAGCAGTCAAAAACTATATGTGCATTTTTCGAACCATTTTTAACAGAATTCAACTAAGGAAATTCTGATAAATGCATTTGTTCGATGAAAATTATTCTTATTAAATGTCGCTTCGCGTATTTTAAAAATGAAATCCCAAACGGAGATGACACAGGTTTAGTGCTTTCCCATAGCGCAAACAGGTGTTTTTAAAGGACTTTTTTATTTATTTTTTTTGCTTGTCTTAAATTGGTTTTTGCGGCATTGTCAACACTCCTCGGGGTGTCATACATTCGGAGAGTAAATGCTTTTAAGAATTGTCCTATCAGCATCAGACTGGTTCTGCGCGATAGTGACAAGGCTTTCAAAAAATTGCGGTGGATTCTATGAAATGGCGGGCTGCCAGTTGGTCGTTCTGACCAGCACGATCCCACTGCGTTTAGACAGAGTCATACGTCTCCCAAACCCAAACTATGCAGCAATAAGCAAGGATGAAAAGATGGTCCTGGCAGAACATCTGCTCCGACGTCTTGAGCTGAGTAACAATAAAAAACCTGATAAGCAATCTTTCTCGTACCGCGATACGCGTAATTCATCGTTGATTTAACGGATAACAATTTGGTGAGGGTCGCTAACATGCCAACGATTATTATGGATTCATGCAGCTACACACGACTTGGTCTAATGGACTACATGGCTTTGAAAGGAGTGAAGAAAAAGAATATCTCCTCAGCTAGTGATATCGACCAGCTTCATAATAAATGCCAACAGGTCAAGCCTGGCATTGTATTTATTAATGAAGAATGTTTTATTCACGAAGCAGATGCCAGCCAGCGGATCCGTAGTATCATTATGCAGCATCCGGATACGTTATTCTTTATATTTATGGCAATCTCGAATATCCATTTTGAGGAATACCTCTATGTTCGTAAGAACTTGATTATTACATCAAAATCGATAAAGCCATCAACTTTAGACAATCTGCTGAGTACCTATTTACAAAAAAAAATCAGCGCCACAACGCGTATTTCATCTGGGCTCGATGTTCATCCATTGACATTAAGCCAGACTGAATCAAACATGCTGAAAATGTGGATGTCAGGGCATGATACCATTCAGATCTCTGACAAGATGCAGATTAAAGCCAAGACGGTGTCATCGCACAAAGGCAATATTAAACGTAAAATTAAAACCCACAATAAACAAGTCATTTATCATGTCGTTCGTTTGACGGATAATGTCACCTCGGGTATTTATGTGAATGTGAGATAATCACGCAGTGAAAGGGCCGGCAGCCGCCGGCCTTTTATTTTATGCTGTTCCTCTGTTTTTGCGATGTTGATCGCACTTCTCCCCCTAATGTTTTCTCTGTTAAAGCCGATGTCTGGATTGATTATCGGAGCTGTGCTTCGCCCTTCATCTGACAGAGAGCTACAGGATATGAAAGCTAAACAAGCGACGCCCGAACAAGGTGGGATAAGTTTTTGGGAGCATGTGCGACTGGTCCCTTTGTTCACCGTGATCTTCAGCGGGATTTTGCTGCTGTTTGCAGCATGCATCGGTCTCTCCAGCTATTTCCTGATCCACAGTAACCAGTCGTTAAACAATGCCACTCAGGAAATACAGACACGTCTCGGGCTGTCTAACAGCTCTAACCACCTGCGTACCGCACGTCTGCTGATTATCCATGCCGGTGCGGCGACCCGCATTGGCGATATGGATGAATTCAACGCTAACCTTGCCGCGACGGAAAAACGTTTGAAGCAGGCACAGGAGAGCTTTCTAATCTATGCCAATCGCCCGAATAAAACGGCGGAAGATATCCCCCTTGACGATCCGCTAAAACAGCTTTTTGAGGAGTATCTGAATAAAGGCGTGATGCCAATGCTGGAATCCGTCAGGCAAGGCAGCTTTGAAGGCGCGATTGCGCAAGAAACCGATGTTATCCGCAAAATGGATGATGCCTACAATCTGGTACTGCTGAAAGCAATTAAGATCCGCACCGACCGGGCGGCAGCGATTAATATTGAGGCCTCGAAACAGTCTCATCTTGGCTTTATTATGATGGGCGTCGCCTTTGCCGTTGCCCTGGCGCTGACCACGATTACCTTTGTCTTCCTGCGTCGGGTGATTGTTAATCCACTGCATAATGCAGTCGGGCGTATTGAGCGCATCGCCAGCGGTGATTTAACCACGCCGATTCGCCAGTGGGGACGGAATGAAATTGGCACCCTGAGCAATAACCTGCAGCTGATGCAGCAGGCGCTGCTAAAAACCGTTGGCTCAGTGCGCGAAGGCGCCGTTGCCATTTATCAGGGTTCCAGCGAAATTTCCGCCGGTAATATTAACCTCTCCTCACGCACCGAGCAGCAGGCAGCCGCGCTGGAGCAAACTGCCGCCAGTATGGAACAGCTCACCGCCACCGTGAAACAGAACACGGAAAACGCCCATCATGCCAGCCAGCTGGCAGCCGATGCCTCAGGCAAAGCACGCCAGGGCGGTGATATTGTTACCGGTGTGGTGAGTACTATGAACAATATATCCAATAGTTCGAAGAAAATTGCTGAAATTACCACGGTGATTAACAGCATCGCCTTCCAGACCAATATTCTGGCACTGAACGCCGCAGTAGAAGCTGCGCGCGCCGGCGAACAGGGGCGCGGATTCGCCGTGGTGGCCAGCGAAGTACGCAACCTCGCCCAGCGCAGCGCGCAGGCAGCAAAAGAGATTGATGGCTTGATCTCGGAATCCGTGTCGCTGATCGGCAGAGGTTCTTCACAGGCAAGTCAGGCTGGCGATACGATGCATGAAATTGTTGATGCGGTACGCCGTGTGACAGACATTATGGCGGAAATTGCTGCGGCTTCCGATGAGCAGAGTCGTGGTATTGAGCAGGTTAGCCAGGCGGTTACCGAGATGGATAATGTCACGCAGCAGAACGCCTCACTGGTTGAAGAGGCATCCTCTGCGGCATCCTCACTCGAAGAGCAGGCAGCACGTCTGACCCAGGCCGTTGCCGCTTTCCGGCTTAACGATCGGCAACAAGCAGGCAGAAGTAGCCCGCCTTCGGCAGTGGTGGCCAAACCGGCACGTGCTGGAGCCGGCAAAGCTGCGGTGACCAGTGGGGATAATTGGGAAACTTTCTGAAAAGATGGCGGGAGCCATAAATGTGACGGGAGCCATAAATGGCTCCCCTACGGTGTTTCAGATAGATTTGCGTAGGGGCGGCATTAATGCCGCCCGTATCAAAGATTTGCACCAGCCGTTAATGGCGGCATTAATGCCACCCGTATCAATGATTTGCGTAGGGGCGGCATTAATGCCGCCCGTATCAAAGATTTGCACCAGCCGATGGCATGCGATGCCCGCCCTGATTACAACTTATCGTCGTGCAGTTCAACAAAAATGCCATCGTCATGGCCCAGTTCATTAAAGAACCAAATCCCCAGCGGATAATCATCCAGCGACACCAGATACATGGTCCCTTCGCTAAAATCTTCCACCGCCAACACCTTACCGGCGCGACGTGGACCACCATCCGTCTTTACTGTAACCCGATCATTAACCTTCATCTATTTCCTCCCGCTCGACAATAGTGGAAGTTTAACTGAAAACGTCCGGGTTTTCCTGACTGCGCGCAATCACTTAGCGACGCGCAATAACCCATACGGCATGCACAATGCCGGGAATATAGCCGCACAGGGTGAGCAAAATATTCAGCCAGAATGCGCCAGCGAAGCCTACCTGCAGAAAAACCCCCAGTGGTGGTAACAAGATAGCGATAACAATACGCAGAAAATCCATAATAACTCCTGTTGGATAAATGAACCGACACAACCTTTTAAACTGACCGGTAAAGATAGCATTTATCTCTGAATCCGCCGTAACTGACGTGTAAATCATCGTAAGTTCCCCTGATGGCAAAGAGATTTTCGATTTCTTAACATTTCACCACGAGATTTTTGACACCCTCTGCCGTTACAATTTCCTCACTGCACCAACCCCAAAGGCGCAGTCAACCAAAAAGTAACAAGGATTTTTGCCCGCGCAGCGCGGGCTTTTTTTTTGCCGGTCTCCCCCCCACTCCCTGGTTTTTTCCTGACGACTATACTTACAGAACCATTGCTCTGTGAGGGTAACGCTATGGCTACAGCGAAAGAGTACAGCGACAACGTTCAGCGGGAAGTCAGTATTGATGTCGAGGCGCTTCTGGAGGCAATTCAGAGCCGCACCTCCGGGGAAGTGAAAGAGTTTGTGGATAACGAAAAGGCGCATCAGGTGCAGGTTGATGGCAAACAGTATCACTCGTATACCGAGCTGGCTGAAGCGTTCGAACTGGATATCCGTGACTTTTCGATCAGCGAAGTGAACCGCTAAAATCAGGCTGATAAAAAAATCCCGGCCAGTGGCCGGGATGAAGAGTACGCAATGAAATTCGTTACACCAGGAAATTCCTTAACAAAAATAGCTTACGCTTTAACCTATCTAAGACAAGTCTGATGTTGCAACAAAAATGCGACTTTTGCTGCAACTTTTGTCCATACCCGCCACTGACCGTTACGGATATCGCGGTCTTCCGGGCGGTTATTTTCCGTACCGCTACCGCCGTGCCCCGCTGCGTTTTAAGATTATTCTGAGCAAGCCTGAACCCGCTTTCGTCACGCGGCGGATATGGCAGCGATAAACTCCATAGTCCGCAGAGTCCGTTATACTTAACGACTAATCAGGAAGTTATCTTTCCCGTCTGGCCAACATTTGAGGTACGTAACATGCCCAGTTTGCATGACTCGTTAATGATAGTGACTGATTTAGATGGCTCGCTACTGGATCACCATACTTACAGTTGGCAACCCGCACAGTCATGGCTGGAAAAGCTGCAACAACACCAGATCCCGCTGGTGATCTGTTCCAGTAAGACCGCCTCAGAAATCATTCCGTTGCAGCAGCAACTGGGATTCAGCGCTGCGCCGTTTATTGCGGAAAACGGCGCACTGGTGCAACTGGATCGTGCCGATGGCGAGGTTATCCGCCATCACGCCGGAAAAGATTACAGCGAAATTTGCCACTGCCTGCGCCGCCTGCGTCAGCAATACCAGTTTCGTTTCAGCGGTTTTGCCGATTTTACCGATCAGGAAGTGGCGGAGATAACCGGCCTGACGGTGCGAAATGCCGCGCTGGCCCGGCGTCGTGAGGCATCGGAATCACTGGTATGGCGCGACAGCGACCAGCAGTTTGCTGCTTTCCGCCAGGCGCTCGACCAGCAGGGTTTAGCCCTGACCCAGGGTGGACGCTTCTGGCATGTGATGGCCCGCGGCAGCGGCAAAGGCGCGGCGCTGGCATGGCTGTTACAACAATATCCGCAGCAATATATCACCATCGGGTTAGGTGACGGGCCAAACGATGCGCCAATGCTCGACCGCGTCGACTATGCGGTCGTGATTAAAGGGCACAGTAAAACCGCGGTAACCTTAACCCGTCAGGATCGGCAGAATATTTACCACACCTCAGCTTATGGCCCCGAGGGCTGGCACGAAGGGCTGCAATACTTTATCGCGCAAAATTAGCCATGATGCTGGCAAGCCGCACGCTGTCTAAAGGGGAATGCAATGAGTGATTTTTACCAGAATGGTGTCATTACTACTTTTCACAATTTGACCGGCCGCAGAGTGAGCGAGCTGGAACAGGATTTAGTGCAGTTTTCAGGCAAACGCAAAATGGGGCTAATTCTCCCGTCCCTGTTTTCTGAACTGGAAGGGCCGGCGCTCAGCAATATTGTTGATGAACTGGCGCAGGTGCCCTATCTCGAAGAGATTGTTATCGGGCTGGATCGTGCCGATCGCGAGCAGTTTCTGCACGCCCGTGAGTTCTTTTCCCGCCTGCCACAACGGCATCGTATCCTGTGGAACGACGGTCCGCGCCTGAAGGCACTGGACGCCGAACTGGATAAGGAGGGACTATCGCCGACCCAGCCAGGTAAAGGACGCAATGTCTGGTTCTGTACCGGCTACACCCTGGCATCGGATCGCACCAGCTGTGTGGCGCTGCATGACTGCGATATTGTCACCTATGAGCGCGGTATGCTGGCGCGCCTGTTCTACCCGCTGGCCAATCCTTCATTTCAGTACGAATTCTGCAAAGGCTTCTACGCACGGGTGGCGGATAATAAACTGAATGGCCGCGTCGGTCGTCTGCTGGTCGGGCCGTTACTGCGCTCGCTGCAGAAAGTTTATGGCCATTCCGATTATCTCGACTACCTCGGCAGCTTCCGTTATCCACTCTCCGGTGAGTTCGCCATGCGCACCCACGTGCTGAACGGCATCAAAATTCCCGGCGACTGGGGACTGGAAATTGGCGTGCTGTCAGAGATCTATCGTAATTACACCACGCGCCAGAGCTGTCAGGTGGAAATTGCTGACAACTACGATCATAAACATCAGCCGCTATCGGAAGAGGATGGGACCGGCGGTCTGCGGCGCATGAGTAACGATATCGTGCAGTCGCTGCTGCGAAAAATGGCCACCATGGGCGTCAATATCACCAGTGACTCGTTCCGCGTGCTGAAGGCCACTTACTATCGCAACGCGCTGGATACAATGGAAGTGCATAATCACGAAGCGGCAATGAACGGGCTGAAGTTCGATCAACACGCTGAAGAGGCGGCGGTGGAAATGTTTACCCAGTCAATACTGGAAGCCGGCCAGGCGTTTATTGAACGCCCCAACGATAAACCGTTTATTCCCAGCTGGAGCCGGGTGCAATCCGCCTTTCCGGATATTCTGCAACGCATCTATCAGGCGGTAGAAGAAGATAACCAGGGCCAGGTGTAAGCCCTGCCCGCTGGCCGGTAAATTCATACCGGCCAGGATTTAGCGCGGCGGCTGGTCATCAGCCTGCTGCAACTGTTTTGCCACTTTACGCGCCGCATCCGCATCCAGCCGCTACGCCAGATGTTGCAGGATCGCGGTACGTTTACGCTGTTCAACCCGGTTATCGTGCCAAATCATCAGGCCGCGCAGCAGGGTAAACAACACTCCCAATAAATAGCCCCACTCCTGCACACTCAGTCGGGTAAGCGCACCTCTGGCCATGCCGAGCAACAGCAGCAACGCATTCATTATCATCTCCATCACACCCTCCTGTCGGAAAAGATTATGAAATGATAATGAACTTAAAGTTCACATTCGGCAAGTGCCATTGTCTATTTTGTTAATGGGATCACTAACCCAAATTCTCCCACTTGGCTTCCACTACCACGCCAATGATACGGCAGTTATTGCTGATTTCCTGCATCTTATAGTCCGGATTCAGCGGCTTGAGGTACTTGCGTCCGCCATCTTCAATATACTTTTTGAAGGTCGCTTCATTGGCGTCGGTCAGACGTGCAATCACCAGTTTCCCTGAAGTGGCGGCCACTTCCGGATCGACAAGAATCATCATACCTTCCGGAATGCTCAGCCCGACAGGCGCCGTCATCGAGTCGCCTTTAACTTCCAGCCAGAAGCTGCTCTCACTAACATGGCGGGTGGTCGAAGGCCAGCGGTCAATCTCTTCGCGCGCCCAGGGTTCAATCGCTTCGCTCCATAACCCGGCGCTAACCCAGCTGATCAGCGGATAACTGTTGTAGCCGGGTGGCTGTACCACTGCTTTCACGTTGTTATCCCATTCGCCGCTGCCAAGCTGCAGCCATTCGAGATTCACATCAAGAAACGCCGCCAGCGCCTGTAGCTTACCCTGGCGCGGTATCGCCTCGCCATTCAGCCATTTGCCCACCGCGCGCGGCGTCACATCCAGCGCACGTGCCAGAATCACCCCACGCCCATGGGCATCAAGGCCTTTTTGTCGGCAGGCCTCATTGAGGCGCGCGGAGAAAGCGTTATGCTGCAGAAGTTCGTCCGGCATAAGTTCACCTGGTTCATATTACAGCCAAAATGGACTTAAAGTTTATACTGAATGGACGTATTCGGGAAGGGGCCGCCTGAGATAACCCTATCTGCAGGCGGTTAGCTGACTAGCCGGCGAACTGGCGCTCGGGGGAAAAGGCAAACAGTTCATCCTCTTTAAATGCCTCACGTCGGACGCCATAACCATCATACCAGCGGCATTCAACCATACCGCTGGCATAGCCGGTAACAATCATGCGTGGTCCGCCATCTTTAAGCTGTACTTCATCACTGACAAAAAAGAACATCATGCGCCTCCTATCAGGGTGAAAAAAAACATACTTTCGGAAATATAGCAGGCACTAATGATTCGCGCCTGCGACCGTCGACACAAAAAATGACTTACCCGCATTCCAGAGAAGAAAATATCGATATTGCAGTGATTTAGCTACATATACGATTTTATGATGACTATTTGCGCAAAATATCAAAAAAAAAGGATAACCACCGTTATCCTTTTTCACCAAACCATTAGCGCCTGGAATCAGATTTTGCAGCCTTCGCAATCGGCTTCGTCGCCCAGATCGGCAGGCACTTCACTGGCTTTCTTTGCGGCATTCGCTTCAGCCTGTTCCAGCTGCGCATCAATATCAAATTCGAACATATCGTCGTTCATGGTTAACTCCAGGTTATTGTCTTACCGATTACAAACTGCACACTACCGTGCTACAACTGCCACTTTTTAGGGTATCGCGCGCAGCTTAGCAATCATATTTACCAGCAATAGCACAATCGAACCAATGATAAAGCCGATGACTAAATTGGCGCCATTGCCCAACAGTGCCGCCAGCAGGCCATTAAATCCGTCCGTGAAATGCGCAATGTTATGATGCAGCCACGGTACACCGTGAACCACAATACCGCCACCGACCAGAAACATTGCCAGCGTGCCAACCACCGTCAGGATCTTCATCAGCCATGGCGCCGTCACCAGCAGGCCACGCCCAATCGCCTGTGCGGCGGCGGAATTTTTCTCCGTCAGCCACAGACCGAGATCGTCCAGCTTAACGATAGCGGCAACAATGCCGTACACGCCGATGGTCACCAGGATGGCAATTCCGGAAAGGATCAGCACCTGATTCAGTAACGACGCATCGGCGACTATCCCCAGCGTGATGGCCACAATCTCCGCCGACAGAATAAAGTCGGTGCGGATCGCCCCTTTCACTTTCTTCTGTTCAAACTCCAGCGGATTCTGCCCGGCGGCTTGCATTAACCGCTGCTGACGCGCTGCGTCTGACGCCTGCGTTTTGTCGCGCTGCAGACTGTGCAGTACTTTTTCCACCCCTTCATAACAGAGATAGGCGCCGCCCACCATTAGCAGTGGCGTAATCGCCCAGGGGGCAAAAGCACTGATCACCAGCGCCAGCGGCACCAGAATCAGCTTATTAAGGAACGAACCTTTCGCTACGCCCCATACGACCGGTATCTCCCGATTGGCTTTAACCCCGCTCACCTGTTGTGCATTTAGTGATAAATCATCACCCAGTACGCCAGCGGTCTTTTTCGCCGCCAGCTTGCCCATAACCGAAATATCGTCGAGCAACGTGGCGATATCATCCAGTAACGTCAGTAAGCTACTTCCCGCCAAAGTCGATTCCTTGATTAATGTTCATGGTGCTGACAGCAGGGACAAACCTGCACTTCAGCGACAGCCATATCCGCAATACCATCACAATCCCACTCCACCCGAACCGGCAGCCCTTCGGCCTGATCGTGATGCAGATATTTACTGACCGGGCTCTCCGTCATACCGGAAATCTCTTCGGTGGCAATCAGGGTGTCGCCAACATAAATACGCGCTGTCGCCTGAGTATTCACCAGGCGCTGATCGCGCAATTTATACAGACGTCTTACGGTCAGCTTGATGCTGGACATAGGTTCACCGTGGGTATGTTAGCAATGGAACGCCAGATCTAAACAATTATGGGTCAGAATGGCAATCTTTTGTAACCGTTAACACATGATTTAATCGGCAACAATTGCAACAGCGCACGCGAATTTCTGGAGGTAAAATAATTTTAGCGGTAGTGTATCCCCCCTGTTAATCCACCGGAATGGATCATGTCACGCTTTACTGCCCCGGTTGTACTGTTAGTCGCTTCACTGTTTACGCTGTATATCATTTGGGGCTCAACCTACTACGTTATTCGTCTCGGTGTCGAAAGCTGGCCGCCGATGATGATGGCGGGCTTACGCTTTCTGATTGCCGGCATCATCCTGTTTCTGTTTTTGCGCCTGCGCGGGCATCAGCTACCTGGCCGACGAGCGCTGCTGAATGCGGCGGTGGTCGGTATACTGCTACTGTCGGTCGGTAATGGTCTGGTGACTATCGCTGAACATCAGAATGTCCCCTCCGGCCTTGCGGCCGTTATGGTGGCGACGGTACCGCTATTCGCACTCTGTTTCAGTCAGCTATTTGGCATCGCCACCCGCTGGATCGAATGGCTGGGGATCGCCGTCGGCCTCAGCGGGATTATTTTACTGAACAGCGGCGGTCATCTGAGCGGTAACCCATTGGGTGCGCTGATGATCCTGCTGGCTGCGGTTAGCTGGGCATTCGGGTCGGTCTGGGGTTCACGCATTGAACTGCCTAAAGGCCCGATGGCGGCGGCAATTGAGATGCTGGCGGCGGGGGTGGTACTGCTGCTGGTCAGCACCATCAGCGGTGAAAAACTGCAGGCCGCGCCCGGCATACAGGGTATACTGGCGCTTGGTTTTCTGATTATTTTCGGCTCAATTATTGCCATTAATGCCTATATGTATCTGATCCGCAACGTCAGTCCGGCAGTGGCGACCAGTTATGCCTATGTTAATCCGGTGGTGGCGGTATTGCTTGGCACCAGTTTTGGCAATGAAACCCTGTCGACGCGTGAATGGCTGGCATTAGCCATTATCATCTTTGCCGTAGTGCTGGTAACGCTGGGCAAATATCTGCTGACGGCAAAAGCCCAGTCGCGCTCAGCATAGTCCGATGCTTAACAACGGTGAATGCCCTGATGATCAATCGCGGCATTACCGTTCCCGGCAATAATCCACTCCTCCAGCCGCGAAGTAATTGCTTCATCAGCCAGCCGCAGTTTTCCGCGTAATGCGCACTCCCAGACAGTTAACACCTGCCAGCCAGCGGCGCTCAGCTCCGCGCTGTCCCGTGCGTCACGCGCCACATTACCGTTAATTTTTTGCAGCCAGAACTCCGAACGGGTCGCCGGTAGCCGGAACAGATGACAGTGGTGGTGATGCCAGAAACAGCCATGGACAAAGATAATGGTCTGATAGCTGTCCAGCACAAAATCAGGCCGCCCTGCCAGGGTTTTATCCTGGGTGCGATAGCTAAACCCGAGCGTGTCCAGCAAACCGGCCAGACGCTTTTCAATTGCCGTATCCTGGGTGCGGATGGCGCGCATATTTTTGCTGCGGATAGCAGCAGAGTGGACATCGGCCATACTCCCTCCTCCTGTCGATGACATTTTCAGCACGGGCGGCCTTCATTAATAACAAATTTTATCACACGGCGGGAATGCCGGAAGCGACAGAAAACGGTCAAAACCACAGATACGGTCACATTCGGTCAACCATAAATTCCATAAACTAACATCTGCGATCGACGAAAGCGGGTGAAAAGTTAATCTTTCCCGCCGAAATAATGTGATAAACGTCACTATTCAACCGTAATTCCCATTTAATTTCACAATAAATCTTCATATTTCATCACATGAAAAAGCGCGCCAATTTCTTCGTATCAGAGTGCCAGGCAGCACACGTTCTTCATCTGCTGTTTTCCTTAACCTTAATGTCAACCGGGGGTCACCATGATGCCAATTGAACGCCAGCGCCTGATTATTGAAGAACTCAATAAAAATGGACGAATTCTGGTTTCAGAGTTAACTGAACAACTCAGGGTATCGCAAGAGACTATTCGTCGCGATTTAGCGGCGCTACAGAAAAAAGGTTTGCTGAATCGCAGTCACGGTGGCGCAGTAATGGCGCAGCGCAGTGCCGGTACTCTAACCGCGCCAGCCAGTCGGGCGGAAGAACATGCTTTATCATTTGGTCAACGGGTCAATGAAAATGTTAATCAGAAAATGCAGATTGCGAAACGGGCGCTCGACTTTATCAGCCCCGGCGACTGTATATTACTCGACAGCAGTACCACCAGCTGGTTCCTGGCACGCCAGTTACCGGATGTCGAATTAACGGTGCTGACTAATTCATTACGTAATGTGCAAACACTGGCGCCAAAGGGAAATATTCGCACTATCTGTCTTGGGGGCGAATACTCAATACGCTATGAAGACTTTAATGGGTTAGTGGCTGAGCAACCATTAAAGGACTTCCTGATAAACAAGATCTTTTTTTCTTGTCGCAGTCTGGGTAATGACGGCTATCTTCGTGAAGGGCATGAAAACAATGCTCATCTGAAGCAGCAAATGCTACTGGCTTCAGAGCGAAAATACCTGTTAATAGATTCCAGTAAGTTCCTGAACCCCTCATTCGCGCGTATCTGCCACTACCGCGAGGTGGACTTTCTTATTACCGACAGTATGAAAGATAAAGAGTTAAAACAAGAATTAGCATGGAACGGCGTAAATATTATTGACTGCTCGCAACGCCCGCAATCCACGCAAATAATCAACTACTAAATCCGTTATTAAAAGAACAACCGGAGAGAAAATGAAAAAGACCCTTATTACCTGTACCCTTCTATCCCTGTTTGCCACCGGCTTTGCTCATTCCGCGGAAAAATTGCGCATGGGTATCGTGGTGAAAGTCGGCGGTATTCCGTGGTTTAACGCGATGGAAACCGGTATTAAAAGTGAAGCGGCAAAACGCGGTATTGATGCCTGGCAGGTTGGCCCGACCTCTGCCGATCCGGCATTACAGGTTCGTGCCATCGAAGACTTAATTGCGCAGAAAGTCGATATTATTGGTGTGGTGCCTAACGATCCGAAAGTGCTGGAGCCGGTATTGAAACGTGCGCAGGAAGCGGGTATTCGGGTGATCACCCATGAATCACCGGGTCAGAAATATTCCGACTGGGATTTCGAATTAGTCGATTCGACCTCCTATGGCATCGCGAATATGAAAAAGCTGGCGGAATGCATGCACGAAGAGGGCAAATATGCCATGTATGTCGGCAGTCTGACTATTCCACTGCACAACGAGTGGGCCAATGCGGCAATTAATTATCAGAAACAGAATTACCCGAAAATGCAACTGGTGGGTGATAAATTTGGCGTTGGCGAATCACTGGATGACTCAATCCGTACCACCAATGAACTGATGTCCAAATACCCGGATATGAAAGGGCTAATGGCCTTTGGCTCCAGCGGGCCCATCGGCGCCGGTCGTGCGGTGATGAACCGGCAGAAGATCGATCAGGTTTGCGTGATCGGCGCTTTCAGCCCGGGCCAGGGCGCTTCGCTGGTTAACCGTGGCGCAATTAAAGGTGGCTATATCTGGAACCCGCTGACGGCTGGCGAAGTATTTATCCGGGTTGCCGATATGATGCAGAAAAAACAGCCGATTACCAACGGCATGACCATTGAAGGTCTGGGCAAAGTTCAGGTTGATGAACAGACCCATACCATCCTCGGTAACAGCACCGAGAGTCTGGATAAAGCCAACCTGCCGAAACTGGTCAAACTGGGACTGTAAGTGATGACGCAAATCGAACCACGCCAACTTATTGTGCTGGAAAACCTGTCAAAAACTTTTGGCGGCAATCGGGCATTAAGTGAACTGTCACTTTCGTTGATGGCTGGCGAAGTACATTGCCTGGCTGGCACAAACGGCTGTGGTAAGAGTACGCTGATCAAAATCATCTCCGGGGTGCATGCCCCGGATGCCGGCAGCAGCATTACGCTGGGTAACGGTGAGACCTTTACGCGTCTGACGCCGAAAAAAGCCCGTGATTTTGGTGTTCAGGTGATCTACCAGGACCTCTCGCTATTTCCGAATCTTAGCGTGGCGGAAAACATCGCCTTTGAACATAATTTAACTGGCCTACCCGGCTGGTACAGCGCGAAGAAACTGCACCAGACCGCACAGCGGGTTATCGACGAGTTACAGTTTAACCTGCAGCTGGATGAGAAAGTCTCGGCGCTCTCCATTGCCCAGCGTCAGCAGGTGGCTATCTGTCGCGCACTGGTGGCTGACGCGCAACTGGTGATCATGGATGAGCCTACCGCCTCCCTCACCCGTACCGAAGTCAATCAACTCCTGCGCACCGTGCGCTATCTGAAAGAGAAAAATATCTGCGTGGTGTTTGTCAGCCACCGTCTGGATGAAGTGCTGGAAATCTCCGACCGCGTAACGGTGATCCGCGATGGCCGGAAAATCGGCACCTGGCCTGCCAGCGACATTGACAGCCACCGCCTGACCGAACTGATGACCGGCCTGAAACTGGATTATCAGTTAAAAACCCCCAATGCCAGCGAAAGGCGAATCTTACTGGAAGTGGAAAACCTGTCGCGCAGCGGGCAATACCGCGATGTCAGCTTTAAACTGCGCGCCGGTGAAGTGCTGGGACTGTGCGGCCTACTGGGATCCGGACGTACCGAACTGGCCCTGTCGCTGTTTGGTATGACGCAGCCGGAAAGCGGCAAAATCTGGCTCGACAGCAAGCCGGTCAGATTCCGCAGCCATGAGGATGCGATTAAAAGCGGCATCGGTTACGTCTCGGAAGACCGTCTGACGCTGGGCCTGATCCAGCAACAGTCAGTGGCCGACAATATGGTGTTGTCGATTCTTGACCAGTTGCGTAACCGTTTTCATATCATCGATGAATACCGGAAAAACAAGTTAATTCTTGAATGGATTAATCAACTGGGTGTTCGCGTGTCTGACCCGAACAATGCCATTTCGACCCTCTCCGGCGGCAACCAGCAAAAAATTGTGCTGGCCAAATGGGTCCTGACCCAGCCGAAAATTTTGATCCTGGACTCCCCTACCGTTGGCGTCGATGTCGGCGCTAAAGCCAGTATCTACCGGCTGATCCACCAGCTGGCGCTGGAGGGATTAGCCATCATTCTTATTTCCGATGAAGTGCCTGAAGTCTATTACAACTGCGATCGCATTCTGCATTTCCGCGATGGCACGGTAACCGCTGAGTATCAGCCGGCTCACGTCGGGCAACAAACACTGGCAGAGGTGATCAATGCCTGATTTATCCTGTTTTAAACCGCAGTCCAGCCAGGGCTGGCTGGCATGGGTATTGGTTATCTGCATCACGATTTTCTCTTTTTCCAGCGATCAGTTTTTAACCATTCAGAACTTGCTCGACCTGACGGAAACCTATGCAGTGACCGGCATCTTTGCGCTCGGGCTGTTTGTGGTACTGGTCACGGGCGGTATCGATATCTCCTTTGCTGCCGTCGCTTCGGTGGTGCAGTACTTTATCGCCACCCTGTTTTTACAGTTTCAGTTTGATAATGCCGTACTCAGCATTGCCCTCGCCATCGCCAGCGGCATGCTGTTTGGCATTATCAATGCGGTGCTGATCTACTCACTACGTATCGTGTCGATTATTATCACCATCAGCATGCAGTCGCTGCTGTTTGGCATTCTGATGTGGCTGACCGATGGCCGCAGCCTCTACTCATTGCCGGAGTGGTGGACGACTCTGCGCAGCGTGCTGCCGTTTGAGATCCACGGCCAGCATTTCCAGCTCGGCCTGCCGCTGCTGGTGATGCTGAGCATCGCCGCGCTGACCTGGATTTTACTGAATAAAACCCACCTCGGTCGGCAGTTATATGCGGTTGGCGGTGACCAGGAGTCGGCACGCCGCATTGGTATCCGCGTCGGTCTGATCCATATTTTTGCTTACGGCTATCTCGGCGCATTAGCCGCCATTGGCGGCATGGTTCAGGTCTACCGCATGGGCGAAGTGGTGCCGAATGCGTTAGTCGGGGGTGAACTCGATGTGCTGGCCGCCACCGTATTGGGCGGAGCCAGTTTAATGGGCGGTAAAGGTACGGTAACCGGTACCCTGATGGGCGTCTTTCTGATTGCGATTCTGAAAAACGGTCTCAACCTGATCGGGGTATCTGACTACTTTATGAATATCGTTATTGGCGGCGTCATTATGCTGGCCATTACCATTACTCATTATAAAAAGCGCAAAGAGACCGATGTCAGTTTTATCTGACATCGAGGAGAGCACAATGAAACGACTGCATATGTTTAAACCTGACGGTGTTCAGGCCGGTTTGATGCTGCTTATCGTTCTGGCAGTGATACTGTTCAGTCTGTTATTACCGGGACGTTTTTTAACCGCGCCGACATTTATGAGTATCGCTTTCCAGCTGCCGGAATTAGGGCTACTGACGCTGGCGATGTTTATTGCCATTCTCAGTGGCGGCCTGAATCTGTGCATTATCGCCACCGCGAATATTACCAGTCTGTTTATTGCCTGGCTGCTGCTCAGTTATTTACCGGCCGATGCCAGCATCGCTGTGCAATTAGTCTGGCTGACACTGGGTATTATCGGCGCCGCGTTAATTGCTACGGTAATTGGCATTATTACCGGTCTGATGGTCACCCGGATTGGCGCCCACCCGATTCTGGTCACCCTGGCCACCATGATGACGGTAAAAGGCATTGGTATTTACCTGACCAAAGGCAGCGCGTTAAGTGGCATGCCGGAAGTGGTGCGCATCCTCGGTTCGGAAACTTTGCTGGGGATCCCGTTGCCGCTGTATCTGTTTATTTTCGCCGCCGCAGCGATGGCGCTGTTTCTTGGTAAAACCCGCGCCGGTAAATGCATCTATATGGGCGGCAGTAATATCAACGCAACCTGGTTCAGCGGCATCAATACCCACCGCATGCTGGTGATGGTGTATGTCATCTCCAGTTTACTCTGCGTACTGGCGGGGCTGGTGATGATGGCGCGCTTTAACTCGGCGCGTATTGGCTATGGCGACTCCTATCTGCTGCTGACGGTACTGGCGATTATTCTGGGCGGCACCGACCCTAACGGCGGGTTCGGTAAAGTGACCGGCGTAGTGCTGTCGCTGATCGTCCTGCAGGTGTTATCAACCGGCTTCAATCTGATGAATATCAGTCAGCACTTTAGTCTCGCCATGTGGGGCGCGGTGCTGATTGTGGTGCTTTCAATTAAATTTTTTAATTCTCGCTATTCAGAACATCGTGCGATGCGTCGAAGTGCGCTAATAGCTCAACAGACTGCTCTGATCAATAAAAAGGAAATCTGATGCGTACTAAAATCTCCCCTTCCCTGATGTGTATGAACCTGATGGAAATTAAGCAACAGCTACATGTGCTGAATACGCGCGCTGATTTTCTCCATGTTGATATTATGGATGGGCACTATGTGAAAAATATCACCCTGTCGCCTTTTTTTATTGAGCAGATCCGCCCGCACACCCCATTAATGATTGATGTGCATTTGATGGTGGAAGAGCCAACCGACTTTATCGATGCCGTGGCGAAAGCCGGTGCTGATTATATCTGCCCCCATGCGGAAACCATTAACAAGGATGCCTTTCGCGTTATTAACCAGATCCGCGCCCTCGGTAAAAAAGTCGGCGTGGTGTTAAATCCGGCAACCCCGGTCTCTTTTATTCATCACTATATTCACCTGCTGGATAAGATCACCATTATGACCGTGGATCCGGGTTATGCCGGCCAGCCGTTTATTCCGGAAATGGTGGCCAAGATCACCGAACTGAAAACGCTAAAGCAGCAGCATGGTCACCCGTACCTGATTGAAATTGATGGCTCCTGCAACACGAAAACCTATTCCACCCTGCTGGCGGCCGGTGCGGAAGTGCTGATTGTCGGCACCTCCGGCTTATTTAACCTCAACGAAGATCTTGCTGCGGCGTGGGAAACCATGAGTCAAAGCATTCAGCAGGCTCAGAACGTGCCAGGAGCAACCGCATGACACAATCCTGGCTGGGTATAGATATTGGAGGTACCAGCACCCGATTTCAGATTATGGACAGCGATCGTCAGTGGCAGGGTTTTCATAAAATCGCCACCAGCAGCTGGGCAACCACGGATGATGCCTTGTCCGCTTTAGCCAGGCTAATCCAGGACGCAGTGAAGCAACAGGATATTCATGGCGTGATGCTCGGCCTGCCCGGCATTCTCAGTCGCGATCGCAGCCAGGTACTGTCATTGCCTTTTATTCAGGCGCTGGATCACCAGCCGATAGCCCAATTGCTGAGCGAAAAAATCGGTATTCCGGTAGCGATGGATAAAGATGTGAACCATCTGATGCTATGGGATCTGATGCAAATGGCGCAGCTGCCCGACAACGCTGTCGGGATTTATCCCGGTACCGGGCTGGGCAACAGTCTGTGGCTGAACGGCCAGTTCTACCATGGCCAACACGGGAGTTCCGGTGAATTAGGCCATATTCCGCTGGTCTATGCCGCCAGCCCGGAGCAACCGTTGCCGTGCCCGTGTGGTAATCTCGGCTGCGTGGAGACCGTCACCTCCGGCCACTGGCTCAGCAGCTGGGCGCGGCGCATGGCGCCAGAAACGGCAATCTCCGCTCTGTTTAGCCAGCATCAGGCGCACCCCGATCTGCAGGCGTTTGTCCGACGTCTGGCACAGGTGATTGCGATTGAGATGAACATTCTGGATCCGCAATACCTGATCCTTGGCGGCGGCGTACTGGGGATGGCCGACTTCCCGCTGTCCCAGCTGCATCAGCAAATTATTCAGTATCTGCGCCCGCCCGCCACCCGTAATGAACTACAGATTATTTTTAGCAATGCGACGGATTACACCGGCTGTCGCGGCGCCTGTTACGCAGCAGAGCGGCATTTCAGGAGGGCATTATGAAAGGCAGAGTATGTGTATTTGGCTCCTTTAACCTCGATATTGTCGCCGGCATGGCGCGCTTTCCGAAGCCGGGGGAATCGCTGGTCGCCCATAGCAGTATGATGGGTGCAGGTGGTAAAGGCGCCAATCAGGCAACCGCCGCACTGCGGGCCGGTGCGCGGGTGCACTATATTGGCAAGATCGGCAATGACGATTACGGCATCTTTGCCCGACGCCATCTGGAAAATACCGGTTTTGACGCCATTACCCTGTTTACCTGCAAAGAAAAACCGACCGGCAACGCCCTGATTTTTGTTGCTGGCGATGATGCCGAGAATATGATTTCAGTCTATCCGGGAGCGAATCTTACGGTTACCGCGGCCGAGACGCAGCGCTGCCAGCCAACGATTGCAGCGGCCGATATTTTGCTGTTGCAGCTGGAAAATAATCTGAACGCCATTCAGCGCATGATCGATATCGGCCGTGATGCCGGGACTTTTGTGATTCTTAATCCGGCCCCGTGGCAGAAAGTCAGCGATGCGCTGCTGAGTAAAGTGAATTTAATTACCCCTAATTGCACCGAAGCGTCGTTGTTAACCGGGATGGTAGTCAGCGATATTGCCAGCGCGAAACAGGCGGCGATGCTGCTGCACGATAAAGGGGTGGGTCAACTGATTATTACGCTGGGGATGCAGGGCGCATTGTTATCGGTGGATCGGGTGATGTCACTGATTCCGGTATTCCCGGCGCATCCCAAAGATACAACCGGCGCGGGTGATGCGTTTAACGGTGCCTTAGCGGCACGGCTGGCGGCCGGTGAACCGCTGGAAAAAGCAGCGCTGTTTGCTTCAGCTTATGCCTCCGTCAGCGTGGAGAATATCGGCGCCGCCCAGGGTATGCCGCGTTATGCTGACGTACTGGAGCGGATGCAAAGTCATCCGCAGCTGGCGGTCACAGCGCTGTAAATTCCCCGCCGTCAGGGAGGCATAAAGCCTCCCCTACAGCAGGGGGGCAGATATTCTGCCGTAGGGGCGGCATTTATGCCGCCCGTATCAATGGTTTGCACTGCTGCCACCTTCGGGACGGGAGCCATTAATGGCTCCCCTACATCAGGAGGCAGATATTCTGCCGTAGGGGCGGGATTTATGCCGCCCGTATCAATGGTTTGCACTGCTGCCACCTTCGGGACGGGAGCCATTAATGGCTCCCCTACAGCAGGGGGTCAGATATTCTGCCGTAGGGGCGGGATTTATTCCGCCCGTATCAATGGTTTGCACGGCTGCCACCTTCGGGACGGGAGCCATTAATGGCTCCCCTTGTATCTTGTTTTCTGTGGTGGTTAGCTACCACTACATGAAACGGAGGCAGATTCAGGCTCCCCTTAAGGCTCTGACCTTCATTCGTAGCATAATCCCTCCGTTTCTCCTTTCACGCCAGC
>NZ_JAHXPU010000006.1:0-2239 GCF_047308185.1 Pantoea sp. B65 | reverse complement strand
TCCTCGCGCAGTTTTTGTCCGGCGGCGGACCAGCTGAGGTTTTTCACGATCACCTGTTCCGCTGCGCCCTGCAGCGTCAGCCAGCAGCCCTTCAGCTGCCCGGCGATATCGTATGCCCGGCGCTGGCTGTTGCCCATGGCGTCCGTGCTGCTGAGCACGCTGCCGCTGGCGTCTGCGCTGCTGCGGCTGGTGAACCGCTCAGTCTCCAGCAGATCCTGCCAGGCGGATTCATCACCCTGCCAGTCAGCTTCGCGCGTTTCCGCCAGCAGCTGGCGGCTGACGGCTGACGGCGTGCCGGTCAGGGCGATACTGTCGGTCCGGCTGAGTCCGGCGCTGTCATAATGGCGCACCGGCTGACCGGCCAGATTAAATGCCTTGTCCGCCGCGCTGTCAGCGGCCCAGACAAAGCGTTCGCTGATCCGTGCGGTCTGACCGGCGGGCTGTTCGGTGACCGTCAGCGGGCGGCCGGGCAGGGTATTCGCCTCATACAGCCAGCGGCGCGTGGTGCCGGTGGCGGAAATATCCAGATGCGGACGCCCGGCAATATCCCTCAGCGCAATGCGGGTGCCGGCATCGGCGCTGTCGGTGCGCAGACTGTCGCCGTGAAGTGCGGGCAGCCAGCGAAAGTTAGGGTTCAGCGTTCCGTCAGTCTGCTGCCGGCTATACAGACGCGGGTCGATACTGCCGATGATTTGAGCGCGGGCATTATAGTCATTGCGGGTAATCCGCTCATCGGTCACGGCGGCGGAATCCGGGTGGCGGTGATAGCGGAGCATGCGCACCGCCAGCCCGCGGTTATCGGTGACCGTGACCAGTGGCGTATTGTGATACAGGGCAGAATCGGCGCTGTTCATTGGCATACCCGTTATAAGTTCTACTGATTGAAAATGTCTGTCTTAATTATTTGATACGAAACTGGGCAACAGCATTTGCGGCAAAGAAAAGATTATCCGGATTCATTGCTGCAATGATTTTTCGCAAATCAGGATGATCATTGAAAATCTGAATACATTGCTCAGCTGTAAGATAATTTAATCCGGTTAACTCCCTGATTTTATCCCTGATGTATACAGGCAGGAATTGGGGGGGCTCCCGGGTTAAACCATGCGCCAAAATTCTTGCCGCGACGTCTTCCGGATTATCAGTGCCAAGATACCAGTAATCCCATAGCTCTGGCCCCTTCAGATGACTGTGTTCATGCATAAATATTATCCTTCTTTCTTCCACAGTTGATGTGAAAAAATTTTCGAACAGAACAATTTGATGTGTTTCAGGATCAGCCATCGCGGTTACGGAAGGATATTGCTGTGAGTTACTAAACTTTGCAAAATTTTGGTTTTTTATTTCCGGCACCAGCATGTTTTCAATTACGTTATGTGTTTCGGTCCATATTTTGATTATTGATGCATAGCGCGCAACGTCTGCTTCTGACGCACCCAGCTCACCCATATAGGGCTCAAGTATCATTTTTGTGGTAGCCGGGTCGTTTTTTGCCATAAATATGGCATCCACAAGTGTATCTCTGGCGCTAATTAATGCGGTGTCAACCATAACCCCTTCGGCTGGCTGGTTTTGAGAAATTTGTGTCAGGTTTTCTGCCAGAATTTCCGATGAGTAGTCGTTGGCTTTTTTTAATAAAATATCTCTGCGGCTATGGCTGCGACTGTGGCTGCCGGAGGCAGCGGGCAACTCGTCGCCACATAAGCCATCAGGGTCGCGGTTTCTTATTGGATTGTTGTTCACCATCTGATACAGATTTAATCCATCAATCGTCCCGGCCGGATCGGCGCTCAACCAGCGCCCGGCCCAGCACTGATAATAACGGTAACCATAGTAATACAGCCCGCTGGCATCGCGTTCCTTGCCGTTGTAGCGGCGGGTTTTATACTCCGCTTCCGCCTGGCTTCTTGCCGTGCGGATCGCCGTACCGCCATACGGGTAATACTCCTCCTGACTGATTAACTCACCCTGTGCATCCACTTCCAGCCCGCTGCTGCCGGTGAGGTTATCGTAGCTGTAGCGCAGCGAGTTATTGCTGATACCGGCGGGCAGTCCGCTCTGCCAGTGCAGCAGCCGCACCTGCGCCGCACCGGCTTCACCGGCGGTGAGGGTATGCAGCTCCGCCTTCAGGGTTTCGCCAGTATGGCTGGTGTGCCGCTCAAGGCCGGGTAAATAGGTTACCCTCTGCGTCTGCAGGCTGTTGCCGCTCTGGCGGCGGCTGACTTTACTGATACGCATG
>NZ_JAHXPU010000005.1:0-10263 GCF_047308185.1 Pantoea sp. B65 | reverse complement strand
TGACCTGCTCCCCGTTGATTAATACACCGCGATGTTAGTAATGTCTTCATAAGTCACATGAGGACATCCCCATGAAGAAACGATTTTCCGACGAACAGATCATCAGTATTCTCCGCGAGGCCGAAGCCGGGGTTTCGGCCCGGGAACTCTGCCGCAAGCATGCTATTTCAGACGCTACCTTCTACACCTGGCGCAAGAAGTTTGGCGGCATGGAAGTCCCCGAAGTGAAGCGGCTCAAGTCACTTGAAGAGGAGAATGCCCGCCTCAAGAAGCTGCTCGCTGAAGCCATGCTGGATAAGGAGGCGCTTCAGGTGGCTCTGGGCCGAAAGTTCTGACGACAGACCAGAAGCGGGAAGCCGTGGAAGTCATGTGTGAGACAACGGGTCTGTCGCAACGCCGTGCCTGCAGGCTGGCTGGTCTGTCCCTTTCAACCTGCCGTTATTCGGCTCAGCGTCCGGCTGCTGACGCGCAGCTATCTCTGCGTATCACAGAGCTGGCACTTGAACGTCGCCGGTTTGGTTACCGGCGCATCTGGCAGTTATTGCGTCGGGAGGGCATTCACGTCAACCACAAGCGGGTTTACCGCATCTATCATCTTAACGGTCTGGGTGTAAAACGCAGGCGACGCCGTAAGGGTCTGGCGACTGAGCGGCTTCCGCTTCTCCGCCCGGATGCGCCGAACCTGACATGGTCGATGGATTTTGTCATGGATGCACTTGCCAGCGGCCGCCGGATTAAGTGCCTGACCTGCGTGGATGATTTCACGAAGGAGTGTCTGACGATCACCGCTGCTTTCGGTATTTCAGGCGTTCAGGTCGCGCGTATTCTGGACGGCATCGCGCTGTTTCGTGGCTATCCGGCAACGATAAGAACCGATCAGGGCCCGGAGTTTACCTGCCGTGCGCTCGATCAGTGGGCTTTTGAGCATGGCGTAGAACTGCGACTCATCCAGCCGGGTAAGCCAACACAGAACGGGTTTATTGAGAGTTTTAACGGACGCTTTCGCGATGAATGTCTGAATGAGCACTGGTTCAGCGATATTCTTCATGCCCGGAAAATCATTAGTGACTGGCGGCAGGACTATAACGAGTCCAGACCTCATTCATCGCTGAATTACCAGACGCCGTTTGAATTTGCAGCATGCTGGCGAAACGGGAAACATGAAGAAAAACCAACCGACATTACTAACTGAAGGTTGTATCTAATACTGGGAGCAGGTCACTCTCATGCGGTAACTGTCGGACGACTGGCTGAGCACTGACTGTGGGTAGTTCCGTTTCCTATGCTTCAACTCAGACTCGAACATTTGACGAATTGTATTTACAGATTGTGTTTCGACTCTAAGCAGGCTCATAAATATCATAGAGCGCTTATATTGAAAGCTCTATGATAAATTTCTGATGTCCTTTAGTTACCGATCATTATCGGCAATACCATCATAAGATCGAATGAATATTACCGAGCATACATATCTTCAATGCCAGGGAAGTTTTTTTTCCTAAGCGGGGTTGAAAGCATTTTTTCGCACAAATCTCGATCTTCACTTAATTCACTGATTGTTGGCAACACACCAGATTTATTATTTCCTATTTTATTTTCAATTATGTTAAGGAAATCTCTCAAAGCAATGATTGCTTGGGCTCCATTAGTCATTTTATTAGAGTCTAAAATCCTGTCGCCATTTCCTATGATGATTTCATGAATTATTTTATTTGGGTAGCAACAACCAACTCCATCTTCAGAGGCCAAGGTAAAACATCCTGCTACAAGAGTGATGGTCGAAAACCCAGATGTGGTTGAAATTGTGGTGTTTATAATTTTATCAAACAAAACTTCGGCAAAGTATCCACTTGCTTCAGTATTCCATACTGTGCTTTTCCCTATAATGTTACCATTCAAGAAAAGAGCGAGACCGAAAAAGTCATCAGACTTTATTGGGTCGTCATAGCGATAACTGTCTTTGATGTAAAAACCATTCCTATTAAAATCCCGAATCCACGACTCGTTTTTGTAAAAATAGTGATCTTTAATAAGCTTCCCGCTATTCCAAAGCCTATCCATGTTTTTGTAATTCTCGGTGGCAATCTCAAATGATAGAGAAGGTTCATCATTGGGTATAAACTCAAGTAAGGGGGAATATTTGTCTGCGAATTCTCCTTGGTGAATTTCTTCCGTGGTTTTGTTATAAAGTAAAAAAGTTGGGAAGTTATTGTTCATCAAGATGACTGAATCTGGGTATTTGAATGACAAATATCGCAAAGAGTTAGATCTGAATGATTCTATTCTGGAACGCATGTGATTATAACAATTGTTGTAGTTCATTTGAGCGATGAGTCGTGAGCGTTTATTAGCGTTCAGAATATCGAAAAAGCCCATATAAATCACCTGGTCATTAATGTTGGGTTTGATGTTCAGATATAGTATACCAATCAGCCTTCCTCAAGAAGACTGTCTGTTAGGATACGGTGTTTTTTCACGAGTAAGATGGGGATGTATGGGGTCAAAACCACATTGCTAAACACTACCCGGGAATGCTGGCCTCGAGATGATGGGGGACTGATGTTGTCTTCGCCACAGGTAGTTACACGAACACAAACATGCTATTTTAATAAGTGTTATTAACTTTTATTAAAAGGTGACGGTCATGAGACAACTCGCGAAACAGACGATCAGTGCTCAGATCCCTGCAGAGCTTGCTGCGGCGGTTGAAAACCTGGCTATTGAACTGGACAGATCCAAAAGCTGGGTGATTAAAGAAGCGTTGACCGCCATGATTGAAGAGAGAGAGCGGCGGCATCAGCAGATTTTGAAAGGGCTTGCTGATGTCGATGCGGGAAGGGTGGTTAGCCATGCGGATGTTGTTGACTTCGCTAACAAACTGAAAAAATCGTAACCTATGGAAATACAGTGGACCCAAAAGGCCCTGCATGACCTGGAGCGTATTTATAGGTTTGCCTGTCAGTACAGTCGGCAACATGCTGACAATGTATTAGAACGTTTGATCACAGGAACCTCAGGGCTCGCCGACCATCCAGGAATCGGTGTATCTCAGACAAGATATGAACCACGAGAAGTGAGAAAAATCTTGTTTGATGATTATGACGTTCACTATGAAATTCAGCACGATACTATTTATATTGTTGACCTTTGGCATACCCGAGAGGATCGCTGAAGTTTGTCATCTTCGAGCGAGAGGGGAGGACAACATGACGACGAGAGATCGTATTCAGTCACGACTGAAGCGTTCAAAGCGTTATGATTTTACTCGTAGTGATTTTAAAGGCCTTGCTGGTTACGATCAGATTGGCAGAGCGTTGCGCGAATTGGTGAAGGAAGGACAACTGCTGAAAGTAGGCTATGGCGTCTACACCAAAGCGCGAAAAAATAGAGCCTGTCAGTAATTCTGTGTAACTGCCACCGTATTAAAGGTGATCGCTCAGGCGGTCACCGAACTCGATAATAAAGCGACTCATTGCCAGCCGCCAGTTCTGGATCGGCATACTCCATTTTTTTGACGCATCCTTTATTGCCAGATAAATAACCTTCCGCACCGAGTCGTCCGTCGGGAATACTTTGCGTTTCTTGATGGCTGCGCGGATCACGCTGTTCAGCGATTCGATAGCGTTCGTGGTGTAAATGGCTCTGCGGATATCCGGAGGATATCTGAACAGCGTATTGAGGTTTTCCCAGTGGGCGCGCCAGCTTTTGCTGATCTGCGGGTACCTGTCGTCCCAGGTTTCCGCGAATGCATCCAGCGCCATCAGTGCTGACTCTTCGGTCGGGGCCTGATAAACCGCCTTCAGCCCGCTGGTGACGGCTTTGTAGTCCTTCCAGGACACGTATTTCAGGCTGTTACGGACCATATGGATGATGCACAGCTGGATATGGGTCTGCGGGTAGACACTGCTTATCGCATCCGGGAAGCCCTTCAGACCGTCCACACAGGCAATTACACAATTTTAATTACAGTCTCCTTAAATGGTAAGTGTTGCCCACAACTTTTTGAGCCGTTGATTTTCATCTTCCAGTTCTTTCAGGCGGGCCATCATCGAGGCATCCATACCGCCAAAGCGTGAGCGCCACTTATAAAAACTGGCATTACTCATGCCATGCTCGCGGCAAAGCTCAGAAACCGGAGTGCCTGCCTCGGCTTGCTTCAAATGGCCATGATCTGGCTGTCGCTAAAACGTGATTTTTTCATCCGAATCTCCTCGATTCATGTTATGAGAAAATTCTACTTATGAGTACCCCAGTTTTGCGGGGGGATTACCGATGCATCACCCGCCCACATCATCCTCTCCCCGCGCTTTGCCATTATCTGGTATGGCACAACCCATAATTTTAAGGTCTCTGAAAAAGAAAAGTGCTGCTGTATCGGTTGGCTAAAGTCGTCATGCGCAGGGTAAATCAGATACATCTCGCCTGTTCCACCAAGGTATTTTTGGCCGTAGGCAAACATTTGATAGAAGTCGGATTGCGCCAGTCCATAGAGTGATTTTTTTTGCTGGCTGCTATTCACCAGCTTCCATTTTGTATCCATCACCATTTTGGTTTGAACCGGTTGCCGCGATTGAATCAACAAATCTGGGCGAAGTTTAAAGCAATCGTTAGATCCATGCTTCACAAGGGAATAAGTGGCAACCTGTGGTTTAACTTTAAGGTGAGGAGGAATTTCGTCGGGGAGGGTTTGTGCAACAAAGGATTCAAATACCGCTTCCATAGGGAACAAGAGTGATATCGCTTTGGTGTTTCCCTGCAAGGCACTCGGGCTCATTCCTCTCAGGATCAACTGCGCCCAGGCCATTGGCTCGCTGTAATGGGCCATACTACGCACAAGGCGTAAGCTGTTTATATCACTTTCAATATCCCGACTAAGTGGAATACCGTCAAAAGCAAAGCGCAATTCGTAAAGCCAGCGTTGATTCTCTGATGACAGCTTCAGACTAACTAGCTTATCCAGCGCGGAATGTAAGAGCCGATTGGCTGAACAATCCGGCATGTAGTCATCATAATCGACACAAAACTTATGACGATTCACCGCGTTATGCCGCAACTGTGCAGAAAGCATCAGCTTGCCCTTCATAAAAGACAGATTACCTTGCTCGCTCACATAGTCGGAGCGTAAACCTTGTTTAAGTAACTGGCTTACGCTTTGCAAAAACTGGCTGATAAAAATCTCGAGCAAAGGCATGTGCTGTGCCTGAAGAGTGGCCTGCTGGGTTTGAATATGTCGAAACCCAGGCAGGTGGCTTAGCATCGTGATGAATGTTTCTCGCGCACGCGCAGCCGTGAGGTTTTTGCCAACCTTGGGCAGTATCTCAAGCTGGAAACCGTGAGGTGTAGATAGCATCCCCGCGTAGTTTTGCACCTGCAGCAATTTGAAACCTGAGCGAGAGGTGAGTTTGAGAAACTGGCTTCTTTGAATACCTGTCAGGCTAATCTCTTCTAAATAATCAAATACCTGTTGAGGAACCAGCTTTGCGCCAACTGAAGCCGCTTTTCCGCTCCCTAACAGGTCATATTCAAAAACAGAGATCACTTCATCCATGGTTTACAGCTTGCTTATCAAAAGCGGTCTGCTGTGGCTGATAAATAGCACGGTAAGCCTGCGGCATATTCCAGATCTCTTGATCAAATGCTTCGAGCTCGTAAGCTGTCGATTGCTGATCATTACGACGTAAAGCATGATTGTTACCAAAAAGCGTATCCAGATCGTCGGTTTTTTCAATTACGAATTGTAGGCTGTCGTCTTGCTTTTGGTTGTCTGCCAACACCAGCCTGATCTTGTTCCAGTCATCAAAAAAATATTCCTGCAACAGCGGAATGATCTTTTTCTGGAATGCGATCTTTAGTTGTTTAAACGCAACCTCTTCATCACCGGCATCGAGTGCACTTTTTACCGGCATAAAGAACGCATGCCCTAGCGTATGTTCACGATCGTAAAGCGCTTCGATGCGGCTATTGAGTTTCTCTAACAACGACTCGAGTTCTATGCCTTTTACCTTGATTCCACTCAGTAAAGAGAGATCAGGCATCATCTCGACAAAGTCAAAGCGACGGCGCAAAGCCGTGTCCATCAGAGCTAAAGAACGGTCAGCTGTATTCATGGCTCCAATGATGTCGATATTGGCGGGTACGCTAAAGTAATCACCGCTATAAGACAGTTGCAGGCTCATTGCATTGGACATACCCATACGCTTGTCTACTTCAATAAGTGAGATAAGTTCGCCAAAGATCTTGGAGATATTGCCGCGATTGATCTCATCAATAAAAATGGCGTAGCGATGTGCTGGATCGGCATTGGCACGCTGACACAAGCGCATAAAGATCCCCGGCTCAATAGGGTAAGAGATATTTCCGCTCTCGTCTGAACGAGCGCGTATCCCCTCAATAAACTCTTCATAACCGTAAGATTGGTGGAAGGTAACCACTGCAAATCGCTGAATGGCTTCGGTAGATTTAGGACCTTGCTTTAATTCGTCATAAAGAGAAAGCAGCTCGTCCACTTGCTCTAATTGGGATTCAACCAGGAACCACTCACTATCGGTTGTTTTGTCAAATATCGCGGGTTCACGGCGGCCTTTGTAGGCAACCGTGGTAGATCTGGGTATGGTGAATGATTGCAGTGTCGCCCAGGCAGTTTGCGAAAAGTTACTGCTGCGGCCATTCAGCAGTGCTTTACGCTGGAACCACAGATGTTCGGTTATTTGGCGAACTTTTGCTCGTTTACCAAGTTCGAGTAGCACCAGTGCTATAACCTGCATCCAGTTCAGTGATTCAAGGTGAGAATCGAGCCAGGCATCACGATCGGCTGGCGCCGCCTGAGTAGTGTATTCTTTCATCTTCTGCTGCAACGTAAAGGTCTTGCCAGTGCCCGGAGGACCAAAGTAGATCACGTTCGTTGGTGAATGTTGAATGATCTTAATATCCGGGAACTCACTACTGGCTATTGATGTGTTGCTGGACACTTTCACTTGTTTTTGCTCATTACCGCGCTCACGTAGTAATTCATAGAGATGCCAGATAGCCATATTCACGCAATAAGGATCTGCATTAGGAGACTCGGTGTGTATGGCTTGTTTTAATTCATGGTTTTTCTGCAGCCAATTTCCCTTAAGTTCCAAACCGAGGCTGAATTGCTTATTTAGGAAATCTGCTGCTTTTGTAAACGCATTCTCATCTACGGTACTGGTGTAGATTTCTGGCGAAAATGCGGCAAAAACACGGTTTCTTAAACTCCAATACATACGCTTTAGTAGCCCGCTTTCTTTTGCCCCCAGCAGGGCATTGTCTACATATTGGTAGGTTGTTTCATCCGGTTGCTGGCGAATGCGCTCGGTTAGTTCTCTGAATAGTGGCAAGCTTTGCTGATATTCAGCTAAAGACGGAACACCTTGACGAATACTGGCGATGCCATTATCACGCTCATACCAAAGCCGTTTGACCAAATCATCTGTTTCAGGCTCCGCGAATGTTGATGTTTGCTGTAGCAACGCCGTAAATTCACGGTATCGCTGATTCCAATTGGAAGTGGCATAATTTTTATCTTTCGCCAGGGTATCAATCAATTCACTGAGCGTCAGGTTACCTGCTTCAACGCTGCCCACAAGATCCATCGTGACTTTCCCTCTGCTGTGATATTACTTATTCTTTGACTAAGGTGATGCGTTCCAACTGTATTGAATTAATCAATGTGTGGGGTTAGATCAACATCAGCAGTTTGCATACTTCCCTAAGACTCTTTCTCGATAGGGTATCTGAATTCGTAGTATTCCTTTCGCTGTGGGAAGGTCGGTATTTCTTCGCCTCTCGGATGCCTTACAGCGTCCCATGACCACCAGGAGTCGCCAAACGCCTGCTGATACCATTCTTCTTTCACTGCCCTGTGCTGTAAATAATCCTCAGTATCACGCCCCCATACTTCGAGCGGAACGAAATCTGAACCATTGACATCCGTGAGTATAAAATCGGGATGGTACTGATCTTCTGCAGAATCATAAATCAATGGCTTGGTGAACTGGCGTCGTTCCTTAGCCAGCTTTTCTTCGACAATCCCTTCGTAAGATGACTCGAGTGGGATCCATCGTTCACTCACCATCATTAAAACAACCTGACGGACACATGTGGAAAAATATTCCCGACCAGACTTCTGCGCTGTTTTCTTTACAGGCACGTCGGTAACGGCAATTGCGATAACTTTACCTCCACGCTGCCACCATGCTACATCACGTCGAAATCTGGCTAAGGAACTTTCCCAACGAGAGTTATCGATGGTTAGATATGGCATCCCGGCAGGGGGGGCGCTCTTCGTGGTTCCAGTCAGAGGCAAACTATTGCCAGCAATCAGAGCTGGAGACCATTCATTAAGTTCTGAGATGACGATCAGACGGCGACTTTTCGCACAGGCGTAATTTACAGCCTTCTTATTGCCGTGCTCGTTTCCTTGTAGCAATAGAACATCAGCCAGAACTGTGCGACCTTGTTTAATGTTGCTGGCTTCCTTATGCAAACGGCTCATTACTGTTGTAAGTCTTCTATTACCTTGCAGCCATGGCGCCCATTCGTTTAACCCCGTATTCTCCCAAAGTAAATGAAGAAGTCCCAACATCTTCATCTTGCCGAGGCGATTCAACTGCCGCCTTTCCCTTGGGGGATGCACTGTTGCCGGAGCTGCGCGTTCAGGATCAGTTGCTGATACGCGTAACGAAAAATCCAATCCGATACGTAGGGTTCCATCTTCCTCTTCCCTGACAGCCGATGATGAATATGTTTTTGCACCACCATCTGTATTTACACGAGAGTGGTATGCGCATGACGATTTGTGCCTGGGACCGGTGTTTGGGTTACGACAGAGAGTAAATGGACCGGAACCTTTATTACTTCGGACATATAGCTTAAGTTCCTGAGCCTGGTCACAGCAGCAGGTCGCAATGTAATGGTGGTTATCCCAGGCCAGTTTTAACGAGTTTTGAAAAAAGGAATCTGAAGTGGATTTTTGTTGCTCTGGTGAAAAGTAATAGGGCTTTTCTTTTTCAAGAAGATGCACGCAGACCTTGGACTGCTGTTTCCTTGTCATTGACCTTTCCTATTGTGATTCTTTCCTAATCAATGTTTTAACGTAATAGCCATCATTGTTCAACTTCCCACACTTAAATCATGGGTAATAGATCTGCAATGGATTGCCCTGTAACTTTTTTGATCAGATAGCTATACCCTAATGGAAGGGATCCAGTCCGCACATTGCGGATATACCTTTTCGCTATGCCAACAGATATGGCACCAGCAGCATCGCCAGTTTTGTTTCGTTGTTTTACAGGAGCGCGGGCGGGTTTTACTGGTGGTATGGCTCCGTACGGTGAATGCAGCGACTGTTTTGCAGCTATCTTCTCTGCTATTAATTTACTTGCTGCTTTGCTGTTGCCAGACGCAGAGGCGTATAAACAAAACTTTTTCCTCCAGTAAGCGCATCAATAACAACACTGATTTTCAGCCGGTGGCATTCGCCGAACAGGCTATCGTAATCCTCTTGTGCCGCCGTCTCTGGTTTGATCCATTATCCATGATAAGTGATGGCATAGGGGGCAGGGGCTAGTCCAGGGGATGTGAGGGTTTGTCTATCGGGGCAGTGTCAGTCCACTAATGGCTCGGAAGTATCTGGATTACCCGTGGCGATTCAAAACTCAGTTCACCTTTCAGGGCGCATGACCAGAAATACCGGCATCTTTGTGGATAACTCTGTGTGTAAGTGGGTATAAAGCGGGGTTTTGCTGTGGAATGCAGCAGTCAGTAAAATTAGTGCAGATTTAGGGTTGCAGCTTCGGGATAACTCCCTATAATGCGCCTCCATCAACCCGGGACATGTGGACAACTTCACAAAGTTACCGGTGAGATAAAGAGAAAAAATTCTGAAGAGATGGATTTTTTCTAACAGAGGTTGGGGTAATAAATATCCACCTCGCAACAGCAAGCGAAGCTGCTGATTGCACTGCTCTTTAACAATTTATCAGACAATCTGTGTGGGCACTCGCAGGGTTGATATCGCAAACCATCTCCGGATGGAAAAAATTTGAAATATCAAGTCTCAAGAGTGACTACTATATTCATTACGAATAACAGTTTTAATTCTTTGAGCATCAGGCTTTTTAATTGAAGAGTTTGATCATGGCTCAGATTGAACGCTGGCGGCAGGCCTAACACATGCAAGTCGAGCGGCAGCGGAAAGTAGCTTGCTACTTTGCCGGCGAGCGGCGGACGGGTGAGTAA
>NZ_JAHXPU010000004.1:0-2630 GCF_047308185.1 Pantoea sp. B65 | reverse complement strand
AAGGGTCAGGGAGAACTCATCTCGAGGCAAGTTTCGCGCTTAGATGCTTTCAGCGCTTATCTTTTCCGCATTTAGCTACCGGGCAATGCCATTGGCATGACAACCCGAACACCAGTGATGCGTCCACTCCGGTCCTCTCGTACTAGGAGCAGCCCCTCTCAGTTCTCCAGCGCCCACGGCAGATAGGGACCGAACTGTCTCACGACGTTCTAAACCCAGCTCGCGTACCACTTTAAATGGCGAACAGCCATACCCTTGGGACCTACTTCAGCCCCAGGATGTGATGAGCCGACATCGAGGTGCCAAACACCGCCGTCGATATGAACTCTTGGGCGGTATCAGCCTGTTATCCCCGGAGTACCTTTTATCCGTTGAGCGATGGCCCTTCCATTCAGAACCACCGGATCACTATGACCTGCTTTCGCACCTGCTCGAGCCGTCACTCTCGCAGTCAAGCCAGCTTATGCCATTGCACTAACCTCACGATGTCCGACCGTGATTAGCTGACCTTCGTGCTCCTCCGTTACTCTTTAGGAGGAGACCGCCCCAGTCAAACTACCCACCAGACACTGTCCTCAGCCCGGATCACGGGCCCAAGTTAGAACATCAAACATTAAAGGGTGGTATTTCAAGGTTGGCTCCACGCAGACTGGCGTCCACGCTTCAAAGCCTCCCACCTATCCTACACATCAAGGCTCAATGTTCAGTGTCAAGCTGTAGTAAAGGTTCACGGGGTCTTTCCGTCTTGCCGCGGGTACACTGCATCTTCACAGCGAGTTCAATTTCACTGAGTCTCGGGTGGAGACAGCCTGGCCATCATTACGCCATTCGTGCAGGTCGGAACTTACCCGACAAGGAATTTCGCTACCTTAGGACCGTTATAGTTACGGCCGCCGTTTACCGGGGCTTCGATCAAGAGCTTCTCCTTGCGGATAACCCCATCAATTAACCTTCCGGCACCGGGCAGGCGTCACACCGTATACGTCCACTTTCGTGTTTGCACAGTGCTGTGTTTTTAATAAACAGTTGCAGCCAGCTGGTATCTTCGACTGGCTTCAGCTCCGCGAGCAAGTCGCTTCACCTACGCGCCAGCGTGCCTTCTCCCGAAGTTACGGCACCATTTTGCCTAGTTCCTTCACCCGAGTTCTCTCAAGCGCCTTGGTATTCTCTACCTGACCACCTGTGTCGGTTTGGGGTACGATTCTGTGTTACCTGATGCTTAGAGGCTTTTCCTGGAAGCAGGGCATTTGTCACTTCAGCACCGTAGTGCCTCGTCATCACGCCTCAGCCTTAAAGCGTTCCGGATTTGCCTGGAACGCAAGCCTACACGCTTAAACCGGGACAACCGTCGCCCGGCTGACATAGCCTTCTCCGTCCCCCCTTCGCAGTAACACCGAGTACAGGAATATTAACCTGTTTCCCATCGACTACGCTTTTCAGCCTCGCCTTAGGGGTCGACTCACCCTGCCCCGATTAACGTTGGACAGGAACCCTTGGTCTTCCGGCGAGCGGGCTTTTCACCCGCTTTATCGTTACTTATGTCAGCATTCGCACTTCTGATACCTCCAGCAGACCTCACAGTCCACCTTCAACGGCTTACAGAACGCTCCCCTACCCAACAACACTTACGTGTCGCTGCCGCAGCTTCGGTGCATGGTTTAGCCCCGTTACATCTTCCGCGCAGGCCGACTCGACCAGTGAGCTATTACGCTTTCTTTAAATGATGGCTGCTTCTAAGCCAACATCCTGGCTGTCTGGGCCTTCCCACATCGTTTCCCACTTAACCATGACTTTGGGACCTTAGCTGGCGGTCTGGGTTGTTTCCCTCTTCACGACGGACGTTAGCACCCGCCGTGTGTCTCCCGTGATAACATTCTCCGGTATTCGCAGTTTGCATCGGGTTGGTAAGCCGGGATGGCCCCCTAGCCGAAACAGTGCTCTACCCCCGGAGATGAATTCACGAGGCGCTACCTAAATAGCTTTCGGGGAGAACCAGCTATCTCCCGGTTTGATTGGCCTTTCACCCCCAGCCACAAGTCATCCGCTAATTTTTCAACATTAGTCGGTTCGGTCCTCCAGTTAGTGTTACCCAACCTTCAACCTGCCCATGGCTAGATCACCGGGTTTCGGGTCTATACCCTGCAACTTAACGCCCAGTTAAGACTCGGTTTCCCTGCGGCTCCCCTATACGGTTAACCTTGCTACAGAATATAAGTCGCTGACCCATTATACAAAAGGTACGCAGTCACCCCCATAAAGAGGGCTCCCACTGCTTGTACGTACACGGTTTCAGGTTCTGTTTCACTCCCCTCGCCGGGGTTCTTTTCGCCTTTCCCTCACGGTACTGGTTCACTATCGGTCAGTCAGGAGTATTTAGCCTTGGAGGATGGTCCCCCCATATTCAGACAGGATGTCACGTGTCCCGCCCTACTCATCGAACTCACAGCAAGTGCATCTTCGTGTACGGGAGTATCACCCTGTACCCTGCGACTTTCCAGACGCTTCCACTGATGCACAAACTGATTCAGGTTCTGGGCTGTTCCCCGTTCGCTCGCCGCTACTGGGGGAATCTCGGTTGATTTCTTTTCCTCTGGGTACTTAGATGTTTCAGTTCCCCAGGTTCGCCTCAT
>NZ_JAHXPU010000003.1:0-541 GCF_047308185.1 Pantoea sp. B65 | reverse complement strand
GTATGGCTGGTGTGCCGCTCAAGGCCGGGTAAATAGGTTACCCTCTGCGTCTGCAGGCTGTTGCCGCTCTGGCGGCGGCTGACTTTACTGATACGCATGCCGTCGCTGCCATAGCGGTAACATTCGCGATCCGCAGCGGCGCCGTCGCGCTCCACCGGGGTTACCTGCGATAATTCGCCACGCCGGTTCCAGCCCAGCTGTTGTCCGGGCAGCAGGGATAACTGATGGCCGCCGCCGTCAAACAGGGCATCGACCTGCGCCGCATCGCCGGTCAGCGAACTCAGCACCGCGCGGTTGCTGCGGTCAGAGACGGTGATACTGACGGTGTAGTTATTGTCTGATGCCGGGGCGCTGTGGCGGATTTGGGTCAGATTATCGCCGCGGTCATAGCTGTAGCTGCGGGTATAGCGGGTATAGACACTGTCGCTGGCGGCGGGCAGCGGCACCAGCGGGGCAGGCAGCTGGCTGTTTTGCTGTCCGGCCGCGGCCATCTCCCGGCCGCTGGCCGAGATCAGCTGATACAGCGTGTCATAGCGGTAAC
>NZ_JAHXPU010000001.1:0-890 GCF_047308185.1 Pantoea sp. B65 | reverse complement strand
TGCTAAATTAGGTGATGGATATGATAATTTTGTGCGCGATAAAAATGGTATTCCTTTAGAAACCCGGCAATACCATTACAAAGAAAGAAATGGTTCAACCGTCATTATTCAGGAACATAGCTTAGGGCATTCTAAAGCAATCTCTTTACATGGAGCCGAACCCCACTTTAACGTAAGACCGTTAGAACCGGGAACAGGGAATATTTCGATTACAGGGAGTGTTTTTGGCACTCATGGGCATTACAACTTTTAATAAGGTATTGATATGTGGTTTGATAATGCTCTGCACAAAGAAAAAATAACCCATATGTTTGATGGAGGGTTAGACATATGCAATGCAGAATTGACTGGCTTTTCATTTTATGGTCATTCTTCAGTAAAGTTCTCTTTCAATATAAAAGGGATTCCGGAGAAACACCCAAAAAAATGGGATGGATATAACTATAGTGCAATTAATTTGGTGCTGGGGTTTGATGGGGTAAGAAACTTTAAATGTGAGGGGAGAAGAGTGTTTTTTTTCTGTGATCCGCAAGTGAATTCTTTACCTGGAATAGCAACAGTTACAATCAAAAATGAACACTTTGAAATTTATTGTGAGTCCGAGTTTCTAACTATTGAGTCAATTAGTCCTTATATAGATGAACGCTGGGACTAATGTAAATTGTAAAATAGCAAGAGCCATGAGTGAACCGAGCATTTTTTCTCACATTTGAATTTTCAGCTATAGATTATGAGCCGCTGGCGCGCATTGACGGGGTGCGGGCCCCGGAGATTTACTGGTTTCACAACCAGGTGAACGGCATGCCGGAGCGGCTGACCGATGCGGAAGGCGGGCTGCGCTGGGAAGGACACAACAGCGCCTGGGGCAAACTGCTGCGTGAAACCTCGTC